>NZ_JACIZD010000008.1 GCF_014359565.1 Immundisolibacter sp.
CACGGTGCTGACCACGCCGGCCAACGTCAACGACGTGACCCAGGCACACGGCCTGCTGCACGGGCAGGAAACGGTCGCGCTGGGTGATGCCGGCTACCAGGGCGTGGCCAAGCGTCCCGAGAATCAGGACGCACCGGTCACCTGGCACGTGGCGCTGCGCCCGGGCGTGCGCCAGGCCCTGCCCGACGACGCGCTGGGCCGGCTGCAGGAAAGGATCGAACAGGTCAAGGCGAGTTTGCGGGCGAAGGTCGAGCATCCGTTTCACATCGTCAAGAACCTGTTCAAGCACCGCAAGGCGCGTTACCGGGGGCTGGCCAAGAACCAGGCGCACTTGTTCACGCTGTTCGGCCTGGCCAACTTGGTGCTGGCCGGCTGGCGTTTGCGGGCGCGTGACGCCCTGCGTGTGTCCTGAGGACCGGTTCAGGTGCCAAACATCGGCCCAATACCCCCAAAACTGCCACCCGCGACCCGCCGGACACCCATTTTTTAGCCGTGACTGCCTTTCCTTGGTCATGCTTTCGGCGGCGAGGGATTGATCAGCGTTTCCTTAGGCCTCACAGGGAGTAACCGTGCCAATTCACAAGGACCGCAGACCCATCAGGTCACTTGAAGACTGGGAGCTGCTCGCTCCACCGAAGAGTAAAGGTCAGTGGGTCCAAGGTAGGAGCGCTATGGAGGTCGCGCGCGCTTGGACAGAGGATGGCGGTCTCCGGCTCCCCCAAGAGGTACTTGCCGCCTTGGAAGGTCACGCCGACTTCGGATCCGTCTTTGAATGGGAGGCCGAACCGGAAGCCAAGCTGCGCTTCGACAGCCTTCCTGGAGAAACCAGGAACACAGATTTGGCTGTTTACGCCAAGGATCGCCACGGGCCATACCTGTTGGCAGTCGAAGCAAAAGCAGATGAACCGTTCGCTTCAACGGTCGCGGAAACATTGGCCGCGGCCCTTGAACGGAAGCTGCTCAATCCAAGGTCCAACGGGCTCGCTCGGGTCGAACACCTCGCGACCACCATTCTCGGTGCACGGGCCAGCGGTGACCCTGAGGTTGGAGCTCTGCGGTACCAACTCCTCACTGCAACTGCTGGCGCTCTAAGTGAAGCAGAGCGCAAGGGCTTGCGACGTGTGCTCCTCCTGATCCACGAGTTCAAGACATCGAAGACAGACGACGAGAACCACAAGCGGAACGCGAGTGACCTGAATCGGTTCCTGCAGCGCATCTCACACAACACAGGGATCCGACACGCAGAGGGCGCACTGCTTGGGCCGTTTACCGTCCCAGGCCACGTCGCTGTTCAGCTCTATATCGCAAAGGTCGCCCGCAACTTGCGCGCCAGCATGCATTATGAACATTGATATCGCTGTGGAGTCTTGGTCAGCGACCAAAGATGTCGTAGTTGGCGTCTCCGCGCTTATTGGCATGGGTCTTGGAATTTTCAACTTCTGGAAGGCTCGACAAGACGAGAAAGTAAAGCTAGAGGTAATTCCAAAGGCTGTCATTCTTTCCAGAATTGATCAGAGAGGAAGAGAAATTCAATTCACGTCACCTCACAGAATCGATGGCGGAAAACTTCTAGACTTGGTGGCCATTGAGATCATCAACAGAAGTAAATTTCCTGTTGTCATAGCTACAGTCGGATTCGGGCGTGGCACTAGCGAGTCGTATCTACTAGTACCAGAGCCCATTATGAAAGATGGGGAGGCACTGCCCTGGCGCCTAGAGCCACGCGCGTCATTGGAGGTAAGGGCGCTACTTAGTCCAGTGCTGCACGCCCATCATAGGCGCGATAGGGAGTACGCTTTTGCTGTCACTGCTTGCAATCACACGGCTAGCGGAACGAGTGAAGCAATGAAGATACTGGTCGCGCAAAATGATGCATAACCATGCTTTCCAGCAAGCGTAGCCTGGATGCAGCGCAGCGAAATCCGGGATTCTTTAGGGCCTGGTAGATACTGTTATCCGGTCACCAAATGCAAGCTGGGATCAAACGGCCGCCCGGACTTGAGCACACCATAGGCCATACACAGCAGCTTTCGCATCATGGCGCCCAGGATCAGCAGCGGCGGCTTGCCGGCGATGGCCAGACGCTGCTTGAGCGCTCGGCCCCAGGCCGTGCGCATGGTGGCCACCATGGCCGGTATGTACAGAGCCTTGCGCAGCCGGGCATGGCCGACCTTCGGCCGGATGCGGCTACTCCGACCTTGACCGCGTTGCGCTACGCGCTACACTGGGCGGCGTGATCAAGTCATTCAAGCATAAGGGGCTGGAGGAGTTTTTTAACTCCGGCTCTACTCGCGGTATTCAGGCGGCACATGCCAACAAACTGCGTATGCAGCTGGCCGCTTTGGATACCGCCACAGTCATAGAAGACATGAACATCCCCGGCTACCGCCTGCACCCGTTGAAAGGCGATCACAAGGGGCTTTGGTCAATTACGGTCAACGGGAACTGGCGCGTCACGTTCGACTTCACGGACGGCAATGTCTATATCGTCAATTACGAGGACTACCACTAATGGCAATGCACAATCCTCCCCATCCCGGCGAGTTCATCCTGGCGACGTACATGGAGCCTTTTGGGGTCAGCTGCCGGTCCCTTGCCGAACACCTTGATGTGGCTGCTTCCACCCTTAATCGGATATTGAAGCAGCAGAGTGGCGTTAGCCCGGAAATGGCGCTGCGTCTGTCGAAGGTGCTCGGCCGCTCCCCTGAGAGCTGGCTTGCCATGCAGGATGCTTATGACCTTTGGGTAGCCAGGAAAACGGTCAAGCTGTCTGGTGTGCAGCGTCTCAATCTCGACGCCGCATGATCATTCGCGACAGGCACGACGGCCCTGACGGGCCGCGGCCTGAGTAAACGTAGCCCGGATGCAGCGCAGCAAGCGTAGCCTGGATGCAGCGCAGCGAAATCCGGGATTCTTGAGCCCCCCCGTAGATGGGTGAAGGCCGCCAGGCCGTAACTCATCGTCCGGGACCGGGCACACGCTCGGTCCCGACGCCGGTCATTCGGGCACCTGCGCCGGCGTGGGAACTGAGGCGCCTAGTGCCCGATCGAGAAAAAGAAGCAGCCGCCGCCGTCAGGGTCGCAGTAGCGGAACATCAGATGGGCATCGTCGTGGTAGTAGTGGCCGTGTCTGTGCAGGTGCGGATGCGCGCGGTAGTACCGGTCCCACTCGTTCCACGAGCGCCAGTGCCCGCGGTAGGTGTAGCGTTGGCCTTGGTGCTGATCGTGCCCGTAATGGCGGTGCTTGTCGTAGGGTCGCTCACGGTAGCCCGGGTAGTCGCCATGGTTGCGGTCTGCCAGTGCGGGACCGCTCGACACGGCCAGCAGCGAGAGGCACGCAAGGAAGCGGGTCAGACGTTTCACGAGGACTCTCCGAGGATCGCTGCCGGCCACGGCGGATGCGTGACAGCAATGATGCGCGAGACTAACCGGGCGCGGCGGCCGGACATTTGACTGCAGTCAGCGCAGCGCCAAGCGGCGCTGCACGGGCATCATCGGTGCGCAGACTTTCGGCGTACTTGGGAACGGCCAGGCTCGGGCCGAGGAAAACACAGGCTGAGAGCAGAACGGCAGGGCGCGGCATGGTCGGTTTCGTAGGTCAGGGAACCGCCGTTCCAATTTTGGCCCGCGTAGCGCGCAATAAGCGCAGCGAATTGCGCCGTATTGCGTTTGAGCCGAGCGGAATAAACAGGGCAAAGGTTGCGATCGCGATCCGACCGGTTATGGCTTCGCCCAACCCGTCCTGCGTGAACTTCGAAAACCGGGCATCCTGGCTGGGGCAACGTCACTTGCAGCCGGAAGCGTGGACCGATCGCGGATACCTTCGATATCGTCGGCGTACCCCACGCAGGTGGCAGGCACAATACGCGCAGCGCGCTCGGAAAATCCGCCGCGCCCCAGCATTCACGGACATGAACAAATGGCCCTCAAAGCCACCATCTACAAAGTCGACCTGCAAATCGCCAACATGGACCGGAATTACTACGCCGAGCACAACCTGACGCTGGCGCAGCATCCGTCCGAAACCGACGAACGCATGATGGCGCGCGTGCTGATGTACGCCCTGAACGCGCAGGAGGGCATCGCCTTCACCCGCGGCTTGTCCGAGACCGACGAACCGGAAATCTGGGTCAAGGACCTGACCGGCCAGATCACGCTGTGGATCGACAT
Organism: Immundisolibacter sp.; assembly: GCF_014359565.1. Lineage (NCBI taxonomy): Bacteria > Pseudomonadati > Pseudomonadota > Gammaproteobacteria > Immundisolibacterales > Immundisolibacteraceae > Immundisolibacter > Immundisolibacter sp. Next base: position 4,170 of record NZ_JACIZD010000008.1, read on the forward strand.
CGGCCGGCCGGATGAAGCCCGCCTGCGCAAGGCCTGCGGTCGGGCCGGGCAAGTGATCGTCCTGTGCCACAGCAGCAGTTGCGAGCTGTGGTGGAAGCAGATCCAGAGCAAGCTGACGCGCCTGACCAATCTGAGCGTGCTGCAACTGCCGGTGGCCGACAGCCAGGCCCTGGCCGCGCTGGCGCAGCGCACCATGCGCCTGCAATGCCTGGTGCAGGACGACGAGGTGTGGATCAGCACCGACGCCGAGCGCGTGTCGGTCAGGCTGAGTCCGCTCAAGGTGGCGGCGCAATAACAACCGCCGCATTCCGCTGTATGCACCGGTGCTCGGCGGGCTGATGTTCGGCTTTTCGGTGGCGCGCTTTCGGCGCCTGCTCGGCTGAGCCCGCCTGCGCAGCCGGCCGCGGCCGGGCCGTTCAGCCGGCTATGGCCGAGGTTTGCTCCAGCTCCATCAAAACGCCGCCGCAATCCTTCGGGTGCAGGAACACGACCGGCAGGCCGTGGGCGCCGATGCGCGGCTCGCCCAGCACGCGGATGCCGGCCGCCTTGACGGTGGCGATGGCGGCGGCCAGGTCCGGCACCTCAAAGCACAGGTGGTGCAGGCCGCCGTCGGGGTTCTTTTCCAGAAATTTGGCGATGGGTGACTGCTCGCCGAGCGGCTCCAGCAGTTCGAGCTTGGTGTTGCCGGTATCCACGAACACCGTCGTGACGCCATGTTCCGGCAGCGCCAGCGGCGCCGACACCTGCGCCGGCGAGGCCAGGGAGTCGCGATAGCGCTGCGCGGCGGCCTGCAGGTCCGGCGTGGCGATGGCGATGTGGTTCAGGCGGCCGATCATGGGTTTGCTCCGGGCTTCGGCCGATCTGCGCCCGGCCGGTCGAACTCGATCAGCAGCTGGTCGGCGTCCACGGTCTGGCCGGCGCTGATGTCGAGCTTGACCACCGTGCCGTCGCGTTCGGCGAACAGCACGTTTTCCATCTTCATGGCCTCGATGACGCACAGCGCCTCGCCGGCCTTGACCGCCTGACCGGCCTCCACGTACACGGCGATGACCTTGCCCGGCATGGGCGACAGGACGAGGTTCGAGGTGTCGGCAGCCTGCTTTACCGGCATCAACGCGTACAGGTCGTGCTCCAGGGCGGTCATTGCCCGAGTGCTGACCTGCTTGCCGCGGCGCGTGATGGTCAGCCGCCCCCCGGACTGGTCGACGCGAAAGCGCACCGGGTAGCCGTCGATGGTCAGTTCCTGCAACGCCTGCCCGGGCCGGTATCGGCCGTGCACGGCGTGCGTGTGCTCGCCGATGCGGAACTGGGCGCCGGTGTCGCTGACCTCGCCCACGTCCAGGCGCACTGATTCGCCCTGGATGGCGACATAGAACGTCTTGTCCTGACCGGCCATGGCTCAGCTCCCCTGCCCGGCGCGCTTGAGCAGCTTCCACGGACTGTCGGCATCGCCGGCGTGCACGTGGCGGGCGCGCAGTTCCTGCTGGGCCCGCACGTAGGCGGCGATCACCGCGAACAGCTCGCGCTCCTGCTCGTTGACCGTCGGCTCGTCGTAGCCGTCCGGGTACTCCTCGGCAATGAAGTTGGTGGAAATGTCGCCCGTCGCGAACCGCGGGTGGCTCAGCAGGCTGCCCAGGAAATCCAGATTCGTGGTCACGCCGCGGATGTCGTAGCTGTCGAGCGCATCCACCAGCCGCGCCGTGGCCTGGGCGCGATCCTCGCCGTAGGCAATCAGCTTGGCGATCATCGGATCGTAGTACATCGAAATCTCGCCGCCCTCGTACGTGCCCGAATCGACGCGAATGCCGGGGCCGGCCGGTTCCTGATAATCGGTGAGGCGGCCGATCGAGGGTAGAAAGCCGCGCCGCGCGTCCTCGGCATACACGCGCGCCTCGATGGCCCAGCCGGTCAGCGTCACGTCTTGCTGGCGCAGCGCCAGGGGCTCGCCGGCAGCTATGCGGATCATCTGCTCGACCAGATCGACGCCGGTCACCAGCTCGGTCACCGGATGCTCCACCTGCAGGCGGGTGTTCATCTCCAGAAAATAGAAATTGCGCTCCTGATCGACGATGAACTCCACCGTGCCGGCCGAGTGATAGCCGACGGCACGCGCCAGGGCCACCGCCTGCTCGCCCATGGCCTGGCGGACCTGCGGCGTCAGGAACAGGCTCGGCGCTTCCTCGATCACCTTCTGGTGTCGACGCTGGATGGAGCACTCGCGCTCGCCCAGGTACACGATGTTGCCCTGCCGGTCGCCGAGCACCTGGATTTCGATGTGTCGCGGGCGGGTGATGTATTTTTCGATGAACACCCGGTCGTCGCCGAAGCTGGAACGCGCCTCGGAGGCGGCGGCGCGAAAGCCCTCGGCCATTTCCTCGCGCCGGTTCACCACCCGCATGCCCTTGCCGCCGCCACCGGCGGTGGCCTTGATCATGACCGGGAAGCCGATGTCCTCGGCGATGCGCACCGCCTCGTCGGGTGTGTCGATGATGCCGACGTAGCCGGGCACGGTGTTGACGCCGGCCTCGACGGCCAGTTTCTTGGACTCGATCTTGTCGCCCATCGCGCGCACGGCGCCCTGCGGCGGCCCGATGAATACCACGCCCGCCTCTTCCAGCCGGCGGGCGAATTCGGCGTTCTCGGACAGGAAGCCGTAGCCCGGGTGCACGGCCTGTGCCCCGGCTGCGGATATCACTTCCAGGATGCGATCGATGTCCAGGTAGGAATGCGCGCTGGGTGCCGGGCCGACCGGCCAGGCCTCGTCCGCCATGCGCACGTGCAGGGCGTTCCTGTCGGCTTCGGAGTAGATGGCGACCGTGGCAATGCCCAGGCGCTGGCAGGAGCGAATCACCCGGCAGGCGATTTCGCCACGGTTGGCGATGAGGATTTTTTTGAAAAGCGGCATTTTATTTCAAAATCTTATAGCGGAATGTTGCCGTGCTTCTTGAACGGTCGCTGCACGCTCTTGTTGGCCAGCATGCGCAGCGCCCGGCACAGGTGCTCGCGGGTGCGGCTGGGCGTGATCACGTCGTCGATGAAGCCGCGTTCGGCCGCCACGAAGGGGTTCGCGAAGCGCTCGCGGTATTCCTGCTCCAGGCGCGCGGTCTCGGCAGCCGGGTCCGCCGACTGGTCGATCTGACGCCGGTACATGACCTCGACCGCGCCCTTGGGGCCCATGACGGCGATCTCGGCGGTCGGCCAGGCGTAGTTGATGTCGCCGCGAATGTGCTTGCTGCTCATCACGTCGTAGGCGCCGCCGTAGGCCTTGCGGGTGATGACGGTGAGCTTGGGCACGGTGGCCTCGGCGTAGGCATACAGCAGCTTGGCGCCGTGCTTGATGATGGCGCCGCGCTCCTGGGTGGTGCCCGGCAGGAAGCCCGGCACGTCGACCAGGGTGACCAGCGGCACGTTGAAGCAGTCGCAAAAGCGCACGAAGCGCGCCGCCTTGCGCGAGGAGTCGATGTCCAGCACGCCGGCCAGTACCTTGGGGTTGTTGGCGACGATGCCGACCGTGCGGCCTTCCATGCGGGCAAAGCCGATGACGATGTTCTTGGCGTAGTCCGGCTGGATCTCGAAGAAATCGCGGTGGTCGACGATCTTGTGGATCAGTTCCTTGATGTCATAGGGCTGGGTGGCGTTCTCCGGCACCAGCGTGTCCAGGGACGGCTCGGCCCGGTCGGCCGGGTCGTCGCACGGGTAGCTGGGCGGGGTTTCCAGGTTGTTAAGCGGCAGGAAATCGAACAGCCGCCGCGTCTGGACCATGGCCTCGATGTCGTTCTCGAGCGCCAGGTCGGCCACGCCGGACTTGGCCGTGTGGGTGACGGCGCCGCCCAGGTCTTCCGAGGTCACGTCCTCGTGGGTGACCGTTTTGACCACGTTGGGCCCGGTCACGAACATGTAGGAACTGTCCTTCACCATGAAGATGAAGTCGGTCATGGCCGGCGAGTACACCGCCCCGCCGGCGCACGGACCCATGATGACCGACAGCTGCGGCACCACGCCGGAGGCCTGCACGTTGCGCCAGAAGATTTCCGCGTACCCGCCGAGCGAGGCCACGCCTTCCTGGATGCGTGCGCCGCCGGAGTCGTTAAGGCCAATCACCGGCGCCCCGACCTCGACCGCGCGGTCCATGACCTTGCAGATTTTCTCGGCGTGGGTCTCGGACAAGGCGCCGCCGAAGACCGTGAAATCCTGCGAGAACACGAAACTCAGGCGGCCGTTGATGGTGCCGTACCCGGTGACCACGCCGTCACCCGGAAACTGCTTGTCGGCCATGCCGAAATCCTGGCAGCGGTGCTGCTTTAGCGTGTCCAGCTCGCAAAAGGAACCGGCATCCAGCAACAGATCGATGCGCTCGCGGGCCGTGAGCTTGCCCTTGGCATGCTGGGCGGCGATGCGATCCGCGCCGCCGCCGAGCTTCGCCGCCGCCCGCGCGCTGTCCAGACGATCAAGAATGCTGCCGCTCAAGCGCTGCTCCCCCTCGGATACGGAAAACCCGGCCAGCGGCCGGGATCAGGATGTAGGTCGGCCCGCCGCGCGGACCGACACCAGCCCGGGCGGCTCAGCCGCGGGCTTCGATCGGCACGTAGTCGGTCTTGGTCGGGCCGACGTAGATCTGGCGCGGGCGGCCGATCTTGGCCTTCTGTTCCAGCATCTCCTTCCATTGGGCGATCCAGCCCGGCAGACGGCCGATGGCGAACATCACGGTGAACATGTTGGTCGGGATGCCCATGGCGTGGTAGATGATGCCGGAGTAGAAATCGACGTTCGGGTACAGCTTGCGGTCGACGAAATAGCTGTCCGAGCGGGCCGCTTCCTCCAGCTCCTTGGCGATCTTCAGCAGCGGCTCGTCCTGCTTGCCGAGCTTGGCCAGCACCGTGTCGGCGGTGCGCTTGATGATGGTGGCGCGCGGATCGTAGTTCTTGTACACGCGGTGGCCGAAGCCCATCAGGCGGAACGGATCCTTGGGATCCTTGGCCTTGAGGACGAACTTTTGTACATCGCCGCCGTCGCGGGCGATTTCCTCCAGCATCTCCAGCACTTCCTGGTTGGCGCCACCGTGCAGCGGCCCCCACAGCGCGAGGATGCCGGCCGACACGGCCGCAAACAGGTTGGCCCGCGAGGAACCGACCAGGCGCACGGTGGACGTGGAACAGTTCTGCTCGTGGTCGGCGTGCAGGATCATCAGGACTTTCAGCGCCTTGACCAGGTCGTCATCGACCACGTAGGGCTCGCACGGCACGCCGAACATCATGCGCAGGAAGTTGGCGCAGTAACCGAGGCTGTTGTCCGGGTACAGCAGCGGATGGCCGATGGATTGCTTGTAGGCGTAGGCGGCGATGGTGGTGATCTTGGCGATCAGGCGCACGATGGACAGCTCGACCTCTTCCGGTGTCTGGTCCATCTTGGCCAGCTCCGGGTAGTAGGCCGACATGGCGCACACCGCCGACGACAGGATGGCCATCGGGTGCGCACCCGGCGGAAAGCGGTCAATGAGTTCCTTCAGGCCCTCGTGGATCATCGAGTGGCGGCTCACCTGGGCGCGGAAGGCCAGCAGTTCCTGTCGCGTCGGCAGGTGGCCATAAATCAGCAGATAGGCGGTTTCCGTGAACGATGACTGCTCGGCCAGTTGCTCGATCGGAATACCGCGATAGCGCAGGATGCCCTGCTCGCCGTCCAGGAAGGTCACGGCGCTGGTGGTGGCGCCGGTGTTCATGAACGCCGGGTCCATGGTGATGTAACCGGTCCGGGCGCGCAGATCGCTGATGTCGATCGCCTTTTCCCCTTCGGAGCCGGTCATGACCGGGAATTCGTATGTCTGCCCTTCGATTTCGACCTTGACGCTGTCGGCCATCGTGATTCCTGGTGTCGGGTGATCAGGGGACTGCGCCCCGCACGCGGGTAGCGCCCGGGCCTGCAACGCGCAGCCGAGGACTCATTCGGTCGCCCGGTGCTGCAGCGCGGAAGCCCGATTCTAGCAGCGGCCTCGCGCAGCCAACAACGCAGCGCCGCGGCGCTGACGGCAGGGTCAAATCTGCTATCCTTGCCGACCTTTTTTTGCGGGCTCGCCGTCCGTAAAACCTTTTTATCCAGCACACCCCCGCGGAGGGCAGGTGGAACTCACCGGCGCCGAAATCATCGTCCGTTTCCTGCGCGATCAGGGCGTGCGCCATGTATTCGGCTACCCGGGCGGCGCCGTGCTGCACATCTACGATGCGCTCTACGGCCAGCAGGAGGTCGAGCACATCCTGGTGCGGCACGAGCAGGCAGCCACCCATGCCGCCGACGGCTATGCCCGCGCCACCGGCGAGCCGGGCGTGGTGCTGGTCACCTCCGGCCCGGGCGCGACCAATGCTGTCACCGGCATTGCCACCGCCTATATGGACTCGATCCCGATGGTGGTCATCACCGGCCAGGTGGCGACCCACCTGATCGGCAACGATGCCTTCCAGGAAGCGGACACGGTCGGTATCACCCGCCCCTGCGTGAAGCACAACTTCCTGGTCAAGGACGTGGCCGATCTGGCGCTGACCCTGCGCAAGGCCTTCCATATCGCCACCACCGGCCGCCCCGGCCCGGTGGTGGTCGACGTGCCCAAGGACGTGACGGCCAATCGCGCGCGTTACGCCTATCCGGCGCAGGTCGAGATGCGCTCCTACAACCCGGTGCAGAAGGGCCATCCGGGGCAGATCCGCAAGGCAGCGCAGTTACTGGTCAAGGCCAAGCGGCCGATGATCTACAGCGGCGGCGGCGTGGTGCTGGGCAAGGGGTCGGCGCAGCTGACGCAGCTCACGCGCCGGCTGGGCTTTCCGATCACCAACACGCTGATGGGCCTGGGTGCCTACCCGGCCGACGATCGGCAGTTCCTGGGCATGCTCGGCATGCATGGCACCATCGAGGCCAACATGGCCATGCACGAGTGCGACGTGCTGCTGGCCGTGGGCGCTCGTTTCGATGACCGGGTCACCGGCGAGCTGTCGAGCTTCTGTCCCTACGCGCGCATCATCCACGTCGACATCGACCCGGCCTCGATCGCCAAGAACGTCAAGGTCGACGTGCCCATCGTCGGCACCGTGGTGTCGGTGCTGGAAGACCTGCTGGCGGAGCTCGAAGCCCTGGGCCAGCAGCCGGATGGCGAGTCGCTGAAGGCCTGGTGGGCGCGCATCGAGACCTGGCGTGCGCAGCAATGCCTGGCCTACGACAAGACCGGCGAGCTGATCAAGCCGCAGGCGGTGCTCGAAGCCCTGCACCGCATCACCGGCGGCAATGCCTACGTGACCTCCGATGTCGGCCAGCATCAGATGTGGACGGCGCAGTTCTATGGTTTCAATCAGCCCAATCGCTGGATCAATTCCGGCGGCCTGGGCACCATGGGCTTTGGCCTGCCGGCGGCACTGGGCGTGAAAATCGCCTACCCCGACGCCGACGTGGTGTGCGTGACCGGCGACGCCAGCATCCAGATGTGCATCCAGGAGCTGTCCACGGCCAAGCAGTACGGGCTGCCGGTCAAGGTCGTCAACCTGAACAACCGCTATATGGGCATGGTGCGCCAGTGGCAGGAGTTCCAGTACAAGGGGCGCTACTCCCACTCGTATATGGACGCCCTGCCCGACTTCGTGAAGCTGGCCGAGGCTTATGGCCACGTCGGCATGCGCATCGAGCGCCCGGCGGACGTGGAAGGCGCCCTGCGCGAGGCATTTGCCCTGAAGGACCGGCTGGTATTCATGGACTTCATCACCGACGCCTCGGAAAACGTCTATCCGATGGTCGAGGCCGGCAAGGGCCAGCACGAGATGCGCCTGTCGCCCTATCAGCAGGGTCTGCGTGACCGGGAACTGGCCTGATGCGGCACATCCTGTCCCTGCTGCTGGAAAACGAGCCCGGCGCCCTGTCGCGCGTGGCCGGCCTGATCTCGGCCCGCGGCTACAACATCGAATCCCTCAGCGTCGCGCCCACCGACGACCCCAGCCTGTCGCGCATGACGCTGACCACCAGCGGTGACGATGCCATCGTCGAGCAGATCACCAAGCAGCTGAACAAGCTGGTGGACGTAGTCAAGCTGATGGACGTCACCGAAGGCGCGCACATCGAGCGCGAGCTGCTGCTGGTCAAGGTCAAGGCCGCCACCGCCGCCGCCCGCGACGAGATCGCCCGCCTGACCGACGCCTTCCGTGGCCGGGTGGTCGACATCAATCGCGCCAGCTGCGTGGTGGAAGTGACCGGCAAGGGCGACAAGCTGTCCGCCTTCATCGCCGCCCTCGACCCGGCCAGCATCATCGAGCTGGTCCGCAGCGGGCCCTCGGCCATCTCGCGCGGCGCCAAGGCGCTGCGTTCCTGATTTTTCTGTCCATCCTGCGGTAAGCACCATGAATATCTTCTACGACAAGGACGCCGACCTTTCCCTCATCCAGGGCAAGAAGGTCACCATCCTGGGCTACGGCTCGCAGGGCCATGCCCACGCGCTGAACCTGAAGGAATCGGGCGTCGACGTGCGCGTTGGCCTGCGCGAGGGCTCGACTTCCGTGGCCAAGGCCAAGAACGCCGGGCTGACCGTGCTGTCGCCCGAGCAGGCGGTGCGCGAGGCCGATGTAGTGATGGTGCTGGTGCCGGACGAACACCAGGCGCAGCTGTACCTGGACGTGATCGCACCGAACCTGAAGCAGGGCGGCGCGCTGGCCTTCGCCCACGGCTTCAACATTCACTTCGGGCAGATCGATCCGCGGGCCGATCTTGACGTGTTCATGATCGCGCCCAAGGGCCCCGGCCATCTGGTGCGCAACACCTACACCCAGGGCGGCGGCGTGCCGTGCCTGATCGCCGTGCATCAGGATGTGTCCGGCAGCGCGCGCAACACGGCCCTGGCCTATGCGTCGGCCATCGGCGGCGGGCGCGCCGGGGTGATCGAAACCAACTTCCGCGAGGAAACCGAAACCGACCTGTTCGGCGAACAGGCGGTGCTGTGCGGCGGCACCTCGGCGCTGGTGATGGCCGGTTTCGAGACGCTGGTGGAAGCCGGCTACGCGCCCGAAATGGCCTACTTCGAGTGCCTGCATGAACTCAAGCTGATCGTCGACCTCATGTATGAGGGCGGCATTGCCAACATGCGTTACTCGATCTCGAACACCGCCGAGTACGGCGACTTCACGCGCGGCCCGCGCATCGTGACCGACGAGACGAAGGCCGAGATGCGGCGCATCCTGAAGGAAATCCAGACCGGCCAGTTCGCACGCGACTTCATCGCCGAGAACCGCTCCGGCGCCCCGATGCTCAAGGCCATGCGCCGCCTGGGCCAGGAGCACCCGATCGAGCAGGTCGGCGGCAAGCTGCGCGACATGATGCCGTGGATCAAGGCCAGCCGCGTGGTCGACCGCTCGCGCAACTGAGCCGGCGCATGGACGGCGAGCAAACGCCTGGCGGCCGGCGGCGGCGCGGCATCTACATACTGCCGAACCTGTTCACCACGCTGGGTCTGTTTGCCGGCTTCTATTCGATCGTCGCCGCCGGACGGGGCCAGTTCGGCCCGGCCTGCATCGCGGTGTTCGTGTCCATCATCACCGATGGACTCGATGGCCGGGTGGCGCGCCTGACAGGCACCGAAACCGACTTTGGCGCCGAGTACGATTCGCTGACCGACATGGTCGCCTTCGGAGTGGCGCCGGCCCTGCTGGTGTATGACTGGTCGCTGCAGCACCTGGGCAAGATCGGCTGGCTGCTGGCGTTCTTTTACGCGGCGGCGGCGGCCCTGCGGCTGGCCCGCTTCAACACCCAGCCGCAGGTCTACGGCAAGAAATACTTCCAGGGTCTGCCCAGTCCGTCGGCCGCAGCGCTGGTCACCAGCGCCGTGTGGGCGGGCCATTCCTATGGCTTTCCGGCCTGGGCGGGCATGCCGCTGGCCCTGCTGGTGGCCATTGGTGGTGGCGGCCTGATGGTCAGCAATTTCCGCTACTACAGCTTCAAGGATTTCGACCTGCGAGGGCGGATCCCGTTTTTCGCCGCGGTGCTGATTGCCATCGGCATTGCCGTGATATCTACCGACCCGCCGCTGGTGCTGCTGGGCCTGTTCATGAGCTACGCCGTGTCCGGCCCGGTGCTGACACTGCATCGCCGCCGACGCTTGCGGCAGGGCCGTCGCGCCGGCTGAGGCCGAAGCGCGTCTTGGCGTCCGGCGCGCCGTCGGCGCTGAGCAGGGCAAAGTACCGACGCACGCTTTCGACGTGGTAGACCGGCTCCCAGCCACGCGCGCCGCGCTGGACCTTGGGCAGGGCCCGGCGCACCTCGGGCCAGCGGTTCGGGTTGCCACCCTGCGCCTCCACTGCCCGACGCGCACGGGCCAGACCGCCCGGCCCCAGGTTGTAGGCGACCAGCGTCAGCCAGGTACGGTCCGGTTCCGGCACCGAATGGCCAAGATCGGCTCGCAAACGGGCCAGATAACGGGCGCCGCTATCGATCGAATACCGCGCATCGAAACGATCTCCCTCGCCCAAGCCGCGGGCCGTGGTGGCCGTGAGCATCATCAGACCGCCTGCGCCGCGCGGCGACTCGGCGCGCGGATTCCAGCGCGATTCCTGATAGGCGAGCGCCGCCAGCAGGCGCCAGTCGATGCCGTGCTCGGCTCCGGCGCGCCGGAACTGGGCCTCGTAGCGCGGCAGCTTGGTTGCCAGGGCCAGCCGGAAGCCATCCAGGTCGACCACCTCAAAGCGACGGCGCAAGCCGCGTTCCTGTTCACGCAGTTGGGCGATCAGCCCACTCTTGCGGGCCTTCAGGAAAAACCGGTCCACCTGCCGCGCCAGCGAATCGTCCCGGGTGTGACGCAGTACCCACGCAATCTGCCCCGGCGGTCCAACTGCCTCGCCCAGACGCAGCGCCGGCAGGCGCTGCCGTGCCCGCAGCGCTTCATCGCGCTGCGCCAGCGTGCAGGGAATGTCCCCGGCCGACACGCGCTCGAGCAACGCCACGGTGCCCATGGGCGCGATCGGCGCGAGGCGGATCCGGCGAACGCCGGCCCGGTACAGCCGCGAGACATAGCCGTCGCTGCCGGAGATGAGAATCTGCCGCAGCGCGGCAGCCGCCCCCACGTCCGTCGGCAAACGTGCCGCGCCATTGCACACAACGTGCGTTTGACTGTCGGCATAGGCCGGAGCCGCGCGCAAATGGTCCGGCAAGGGCTCCGGCAAGGGCTGTCCGGGGACGGCGATATCCACCTCGTCCCGTGCCAGCATGTCCAGTAGCGCGACCTGCGATTCGGCCTCGATCAGGCTGACGGTCACGTCCAACCGGTTCGCGAACTCGCGCAGCAGCGCGTGGTGCATGTCCTGAAAGGCCGCGTGATCGATGCCAGGATCGACCGGCACCGCGGCACGCAGGGTTCCGGATCGCTGCACGCGCTCGAGCCGGGACGGCTGCGGGTAGCGCTGCGCCAGATCCGGCCAGTACAGAAGCATCAGCAGCAGGGCGGCCACCAGACTGGCACCCCACCACTCGGGGAGTCCATATCGCAGGGCTGAGTCCTCGACAGACTGCGCCGCGGTTTCGGTGTGTCGAAAACCGCCATCGGCACGGGGGGCGGATGGTATATTAGGCGCGCTCCACGGCAAACCTCAGGCCTCACGGCCATCCTGCGGAGAGGTACCGAAGTGGCCATACCGGCGCGGACTCGAAATCCGTTGGGGGCGTAAGCTCCACGTGGGTTCGAATCCCACCCTCTCCGCCAATTTTCCGCCTTGAACCGGCCTGCGAGCGGTTCTGGCCACGCAAGACCTGCACCTGAAGAACGCCCGCCCGCCCCACTGCGGGGCGGGCGACCGTCCGTCAAGCAAGCCTGATTTTCCGATGACTCACAAGATCAGTGGCTTGCAGCCACCGATTTTGACAGCGTGTCCTTGCGCTGCGGGAACTGCTGAATACTTCAGCGTTTCCTTGAATCGCCCAGGCCGACGCCGGATTGACAACCGCCGCGTCAGACGCGAGCAAACGGCGCCTCACGCAACACAACTGTAGACCAACGCCGGTGGTGCGTTCAGCAGTACCGGATGAATGTCCAGACGGCCGAACAGCTCCTGCAGGCTGCGCCGGAAACGACGACTGGTCGGCAGCACCTGTGCATGCACGAAGCTGTAGGACACAAAGGCCCCGCCCGGTCGCAGTGCCGCGCGCACGGCGTTGACGACCGAGGCCTGGTGCACGGCGCTGAAATTGGCAAACGGGAGCCCGCAGACCACCGCATCGACCTGCGGTATGCCGCGCTCGGCAAGCACCTCGGGCAGGCGCTGCGCGGCGGCGTTGATCACCTCCACGCGCGGGTAGCGGGTGGCCACGTAAGCCGCCAGTTCGGGATCGAGTTCCAGCGCCAGTAATCGGCACGCCGGGTGAGCCCGCTGTGCCAGAAGACGCGTGAAGGCACCCGTGCCCGGTCCGAGTTCCACGATCACCCGGGCGCGGGCAAAGTTGATCGGGTCGGTGATCTGGCCGGCCAATGCCGGACTGCTGGGAAATGCCGACCCCATGCGCAGGGGATTGGCAAGAAAGGAACGCAAAAAGCGGATATCCAACAGTGACTCCCTCCTCACAGCGCATGGTGGCCGGCACCTTACGCGCGCGCAGCCGCCTGTACAAGGTACGCATCCGGCGTTCATGACGTTTATTTTGCTCGCCGGCGCATGCGTACCGTGCCGGCGCAGCGGCCACGCCTGGGGCGTTCGGCGGTTCAATCCGCAGTGCTACCCTACCGCCCCCTCGCAATGGACCGCGCGGTCAGCATGGATCTCATCAAGGCTCTTCGACGGATTGTTGGCGCCGGTGTGTTGGCCGCCGCTCTGCCGCTCGCCGGCTGTTCGCGGCAGCAAGCCGACCTGCCCCCGCCGCGCCCGGTGCGCGCCGTGCAGGTGCCGGCAGCCGGCGACCGCACGGGCCAGCAACACTACGCGGCCCGCATCGAGGCCCGGCACGAGACGGTGTTGGCGTTCCAGGTCGGCGGCCGGGTAAGCGCCCGACTGGCCGAAGTCGGCGACACGGTCGCAGTCGGCGCCGTTCTGGCCCGTATCGACAGCAGCGATCTGCGCCTGCGCGAGCGCGACCTGGCAGCCCGCCTGGCGGCCAGCCGGGCCGAGCGCGCGGATGCGGCGAGTGCGCTGCGCCGGACGAACGAACTACGACCCAAAGGCTTCGTCAGCCAGGCCGAGTTCGATCGCGTCGCCTACCGGGACCAGGCGGCCGCGGCGCAGGTCGAGGCCCTGACCGCCCAGCTGGGCCTCGCCGCTCGGGATCTGGCCTACGCCGCGCTGACGGCGCCGGCCGCCGGCGTGATCACCGCGCGCATGATCGAGGCCGGCCAGGTGGTCGGCGCCGGCCAGCCGGCCTTCAGCCTTGCGCAAGTCGGGCAGATCGAGGCGGTCTTCGACCTGCCCGAACACCAGCGCGCCGGCTTGCCGGACACCGTCCAGGTCACGCTGTGGACGCAGCCGGATCATCCGCTCACGGCCAAGGTGCGGGAAATCGCGCCCCAGGCCGCCGACGGCAGCCGCACTTACCGCGTCCGCGCCACGCTGCCGGTTAGCGATGGCCCGCCGCCCGGCCTTGGCAGCAGCGCCACCGTCGCGTTTGCCGGGTCGGTCGCGCTGCCGGCCATTCCGCCCACGGCCGTGCTCAAGCGCGACGACGGCCAGCCGGCGGTGTGGGTGGTCGACGGCCAGGGAACGGTGCGGCTGCGCCCGGTGACGCTCGGCCCGGTGCAGGGCGATCGGGTGGCCATCGCCGGCGGCCTTGGCGCCGGTGACTGGGTGGTGACGGCGGGCGTGCACGATCTGCGCGACGGCCAGGCCGTCAACCTGCCCTGAGCGGCCGCATGTCCCGCTACAACCTGGCCGAATGGGGTCTGCGCCGCCCTGCCCTGACGGCCTACCTGATCGGCCTCATCCTGGTGGGGGGCGCGGTGGCATTTTTTGGCCTGGGCCAGACCGACATGCCGGACTGGACCCTGCGCGCCATGCCGATACGCGTGTTCTGGCCGGGCGCCAGTGCCGAGCAGATCGAGCAGCAGGTGGTCGACAAGATCGAGCGCAAGCTGCAGGACACGCCGTACCTGAAAAGCCTGGTCAGCACCTCCAAGCCCGGCGAGGCATGGATCTGGGTCAACCTCGAAAACAGCCTGACCGATCCGAAGACCAAGGTGCCGGACATCTGGTACCAGGTGCGCAAGAAGGTCGGCGACATCCGCGACACCCTGCCGCCGGGCGTGCAGGGGCCGTATTTCAACGACGAGTTCGGCGACGTCTACCCGCTGGTGTACGGCATCTGGGGCGACGAGTTCAGCTACGCGGAGCTGAAGGATCAGGCCGACTGGCTGCGCGAGGAGCTGCTGCGTCTGCCGATCGTCGAGAAAGTGGTCCTGATCGGCGCCCAGCCGCAGCGGGTGTACCTGAACCTGTCGACGGCGCGGCTGGGCAATCTGCGTGTGAGCCCGCTGGCGCTGACCGAGGCCATCGCCGGCCATAATGCCATGCAGGCGGCCGGCCAGATCGAGAACACCAGCGATCGCCTGCGCCTGCGCCTGGGCGGCCAGTTCGGCAGCGTGGACGACGTGCGCCGGGTGCCGGTGCCGGCGGCCGATGGCCGGCTGCTGACGGTGGGCGATCTGGCCGAAATCAGCGCCGGCTACCAGGACCCGGCAGAACAGCTGATGCGCGTGAACGGCCATCCGGCGGTGGGACTGGCCATCTCGATGGCTGCCGGCGGCAATGTGGTCGATCTGCGCCGCGACGTGGTGACGCTGATGCAGCGCCTGGAGGCCGGCTTGACGGTGGGCGTGCACACCACACTGGTCGCGGACGAGCCGCAGGTGGTCACGCACACGCTCGACAAGTTCCTGTTCAAGCTGGCGGTGGCCGTCGGCATCGTGCTGCTGGTCAGCTACGCCACGCTGGGCTTGCGGTCGGGCCTGGTGGTGGCCACCGCCTTTCCGCTGGTGCTGGGTGCCACCTTCATGGCCATGCAGGTGATGGGCATCGACCTGCAGCGCATCTCGCTGGGCGCGCTGATCATCTCGCTCGGCCTGCTGGTGGACGACGCCATCATCATTGTCGAGATGATGCAGGTGAAGATGCGCCAGGGCCTGGACCGCTTCCACGCTGCCAGCGCTGCCTACACCAGTACCTCACTGCCCATGCTGACCGGCACACTGGTCACGATCGCCGGCTTCATGCCGATCGCGCTGGCGAAATCGGCGCTGCGCGAGTTCATGTTCGGTCTCTACGGCGTGATTGCGGTGGCCTTGCTGGTGTCCTGGCTGGTGTCGGTGCTGTTCACGCCCTACCTCGCTTACCGCATGCTGCCGGCGCAGGTAGCGCACCACGACGAGGTGTACGACACGCCCTTCTACAGGCGCCTGCGCGGCCTGGTGCGCGCCTGCGTCAACCGCCCGGGGTGGGTGGCGGCAACGGTGGCGCTGCTCGTGGGCCTGGCCGCCGTGGCCGGAAGGCAGGTCGAGAAACAGTTCTTTCCACTCACCGACCGGCCGGACCTGATCGTCGAAACCTGGCTGCCGGAAGGCAGCTCCTTCGCCGCCAACGAGACGCTGGCCAAGGATCTGGACCGCCTGCTGGCCGGCGAGGCGGGCGTGGTGCGCTGGGTGAGCTACATCGGCTCCGACACGCCGCGCATCTTCACGGACCTGTGGATCGAGCTGCCCACCCACAACGTCATCAAGACTTACGTCCAGACCACCGACCGGCCGACGCGCGATCGCCTGCGCGAGGCGCTGCGCACACGCATCGCCGGCGAGCTCCCGCAGGCGCGGGCGCGGGTGAACGTGTTTCCGTTCGGCATGCCGGCGCCGTCGTCGATCGAATACCGCATCACCGGCCCGGACCGCGCCACGCTGCGCGAGTTCGCCGCGCAGGTCCGCGCCGTCATGCACGATCACCCGCAGACCAGCGGCGTCCATTACAGCTGGCGCGGGCCGGTCAGCACGGTGCGGCTGGATCTGGACCAGGCGCGCCTGACGGCACTCGGACTGTCCGCGCAGCGCCTGGGCGAGTCACTCGACATGCTGCTGTCGGGGCGGCCGGTGACGCAGCTGCGCGACCGCGACGAGACCATCGACGTGGTGCTGCGCCTGACTGAGGACGAGCGCACGCGCCTGGGCTACCTGCCGAATGTGCCGGTACCACTGGCCGACGGCTCCAGCCTGCCGCTTGGCCAGCTGGCTCACCTTCAGCCGGCGGTGGAGGAAGGCGTGGTCAGCCACTACAACCGCGTGCCAGCCATCATGGTATATGCCGACCTGCCCTGGTACGTGCAGCCACTGGACGTGGATGCCCAGCTGCGGGACCGGCTCGATGCCATACGCCAGCGCCTGCCGCTGGGGTATCACCTGGAGATCGGCGGCATCGGCGAGCTCAGCGCGGAGGTGGATGAGGCCATCGGCGCGGTGATGCCGATCATTGCCGTGGCCATCGTGACGCTGCTGATGCTGCAGTTGCAGCACCTGGGCCTGACGCTGCTGGTGCTGGCCTCGGCACCGCTGGGCCTGATCGGCGTGCTGGTCACGCTGTGGGTGGCGGACCTGCCGCTGGGCCTGGTGGCGCAGCTGGGGGTGTTGGCGCTGGCCGGCATCACCATGCGCAATACAGTGATCCTGGTCGACCAGATCCGCCAGGACGTGGCGGCCGGTTTGAGCCGCCACGAGGCGGTCATCGAATCGACCGTGCGCCGCTTCCGGCCCATCGTGGTGACCGCCGCCGCCGCCATCCTGGCGCTGCTTCCGCTGCTGACCGATCCTTTCTGGGGACCGATGGCCTATGCCATGATGGGCGGACTGTTGGTGGCCACGGTGCTGACCGTACTGTTCGTGCCGACGCTGTATGCGGCCTGCTTCAGGGTCCAACCCTCACCCGCTGCGCCGCCGCCCGTCTGACGAGGAAATCCTCGCCGCCCCTTGCCGACTCCGAGGATACGAACGCGATGAACGCCTGGCTGGTCCGCGACTGGTGCACGCCCGAACAGATGCAGTGGACCGACCTGCCCCTGCCCGAGCCGGGCCCCGGGCAGGTGCGCGTCAAGGTCGCCGCCGCAGCGCTCAACTTTCTGGACACGCTGATGATCGGCGGGCGCTACCAGGAACGCCCGCCCCTGCCGTTCACGCCCGGCGTCGAACTGTCCGGCACCGTGGATGCCGTCGGCACGGATGCCGCGCTCACGGTCGGCGATCGCGTGTGCGGGCTGGTCGGCTATGGCGCCTTCGCCGAGTACGCCTGCGTCGATGCCGCAGACCTGTACCGGGTGCCGGAGGCCGTCGATCTGGTCGATGCCGCTGCGCTGCCCGTGGTCTACGGCACCGCTCACCATGCCCTGCTGGAACGCGGCCGACTGCGCGCCGGCGAGACCTTGCTGGTGCTGGCGGCGGCCGGCGGCGTCGGGCTGGCCACGGTGCAACTGGGCCGGGCGCTGGGTCTTCGCGTGCTGGCGGCAGCCGGCGGCGCCGACAAGTGCGCCCTTTGCCTGCAGCACGGCGCCGAGCAGGCCTTCGACTATCGCGAGCCGAGCTGGACCGAACAGCTCAAGGCGGTCACCGCCGGTCGCGGCGTGGATGCCGTGCTCGATCCGGTCGGCGGCGATTACACCGCTCAGGCGCTGCGCCTGCTGGCGTTCGGCGGCCGGCTGCTGATCGTCGGCTTTGCCGCCGGAGCGATTCCTGAAATCCCGGCCAACCGGCTGCTGCTGAAGGACCTGTCGGCGCTGGGCGTGATCTGGGGCGCCTGGCGCCGCCGCAATCGGCCGGCCGCAGCACAGCAGATGGCCGACCTGTTCGATCTGTGGCGACAGGGCGCCATCGCGCCGCTGGTGTCGCAGCGCCGGCCGCTGCGCGACGCGCCGCAGGCCATCGCCGATCTTGGCGCGCGCCACACCACCGGCAAGGTATTGCTGATTCCAGAGGACACGAAATGAGTGCCGAAACCCCGCGCGTACCCCTGCCGCCGCCGATTCTGTATGCCGTCGCCATCGGCCTTGGCCTGTGGCTGGAACGTCCCCTGCCGTGGCCGCTGCCCGGTGGCGCACTGCGATTCTGGAGCGGCGTGGTTCTGATCGCTTTGGCCGTGGCGCTGTTCGGGCTGTGCCTGCGCGAGCTGCGGCGCCACCAGACCACCATCAACCCGCAGCGGGCGGCCAGCAATCTGGTCGAAACAGGCCCGTTTCGCTTCAGCCGCAACCCGATTTATCTGAGCCTGACCGTGCTGCAGGTGGGCCTTGGCCTGCTGGCCGGCAGCACCTGGGTACTGCTGATGCTGCTGTGGGTGCTGCCGGTCATGCAGCGGCTGGTCATCGCCCGCGAGGAGGAGCACCTGCGTTGGCGTTTCGGCCAGGAATACGCCGACTACTGCGCGCGGGTGCGCCGCTGGCTGTGAGCCGCGCCGCCCGCGCGCTGCGCGGATTGCTGCGGGCACTGCGTTGCGCGCTTCTGATCTGGCTGGCGGTGACTGTCGGGGCAGTGCTGGTGCTGCGCTGGCTGCCGCCGCCGACCACCTCGTTCATCCTGCAAAACCGCATCGCCGCGCTGCGCGCCGGGTACGGCTTTTACCCCTACCCCTATCGGTGGGTGGATTACGAAGGCATCGCGCCGGTCATGGCGCTGGCCGTGGTGGCGGCCGAGGACCAGCGCTTTCGGGAGCACCATGGCCTGGACCTGACCGGCATCCGGCAGGCGATTCGCGACAACCAGTATCGCAACCGCCCACGCGGGGCCAGCACCATCACCCAGCAGACGGCCAAGAACCTGTTTCTTTGGCGCGATCAAAGCTGGCTGCGCAAGGGCATCGAGCTGTACTTCACTGGCCTGCTGGAACTGCTGTGGCCCAAGCAGCGCATCCTGGAGGTCTACCTGAACATCGCCCAGTTCGGCGGCAGCGTGTTCGGTGTGGAGGCCGCGGCGCGTACCTATTTCGACAAACCGGCAGCGGCCTTGACCCGCCATGAAGCCGCCCTGCTGGCGGCAGCGCTGCCGTCGCCATCGCTGCTGCGGGTGGACGCCCCATCGGACTATCTGCGCCAGCGCCAACGCTGGGTGCTGAACCAGATGCGCCTTTTGGGGCCGGGCTACCTGCAGGGTTTGTGAGACAACCTTCAGTTGCCGAGCAGTTCCCGGCAAAAGCCGGCGCTTTCGACCACCGCGCGCTCTACCAGCGCATTGGCGGCGGCGACGCCACCGGCCGGATCGTCGCTGGCTGCGGCTTGCTCCAGCCGCAGCGTGCGGCTGCCCAGCACGCGCCTGTTGCCCACGTCCACCAGCTGAAGTCGCACGGACAGCAGTATCCGGCTTGGCTGGCGCGTGAAGTCCTGTTCCAGTTGCAGCAGTTCACTGAGCAGGCGGTAGTCGGCACGCACGCCGCTGCCCGGCGCCAAAACCCGCGCGCCGCCGGCCGAGAAGCCATCCATCAGCGCCTGCCCGAGCAGGCGCGCCGGACGGTCGATCCATCGCTGGCGGGCGAAGTAGCGCAGCTCATGCGCAGACGGTCGGTACGCCATGGCCGCGGTGTCATAACCGGGCGCGGCGGTCGGCGTGGCCACCTGGATGGTGCGGCCCACCGGTATGGCCAGCGGGACGCTGGCCTGCGCGGGCAGCGCCAGGGTATGCGTGAGGTCCGCCTGGGGCGCGCTCAGCGGCAGCGAACAGGCGGCCAGCAGCGACACCAGCGCGGCGGCGATCAGATGCTTCATCGTTCCCCCGGTCCGGGCTCGCGCTGCGGCGGGCCAAGCAGCAGCATCTGCGGATTGGCGCTGAGCCGATCACCCAGTTCGCGCAGGCTGCCGGCGGCGGAGCCGAGTTCATCCACCGCACGCTCGACCTGGGGCAGCAGCACGCCGCCGGTGTATTCGAGCTGACGGCGGCTGTCGCGGGCAGTGGTGCCGACCTGCTCGCCGGTGCTGCGCAGGGTCGCCAGCAGCTGTTCCGTCTGCCGCAGCACCTGCTCGATGCGCGGCGCCAGCGTTTCGCCAGCCTGGGCACCGGACTTGGCCAGCCGTTCCAGATCGCCCAGGGTGCGGTCCAGCCGGTCACTCTGTCCGGCCAGCGCACCGGTGATGTGCTTCGTGTTGGCCAGGATGGAGCCGATGGCCTGCGCGTTGTCGTCGTTGAGGATCACCAGCAGGCGCTGACTTGCCTGTTCCAGCGTGCTCATGGCCAGCGTGAGCGCAGTATCCAGACGCGTCATGAGGGAGGGCTGCATCGGAATCACCGGATAGGGGCTGCCTTCGGTGCGCTCGAGCAGCGGCGCGTCCGGACTGCCGCCGCTGAGTTCGACCGAACCCAGACCGGTCAGGCCCTGCACGGCGAGAGTCGCCACCGTGTCCGTCTTGATGGGTACATCGTGACGGATCTTGAAAGTCAGCCGCACCCGCGTGGAATCCTCCGGATCCAGCTCGATGGCCTCCACCCGACCCACTTCGACGCCCTGATACGTCACGCGCGAGGACAGATTCAGCGATGCAACCGAGTCTTTGGTGTAGCCATAGAACAAGCGAAACTCACCGGCTTCCCGCCCCGAGCCGAGCCACAGCCCGAGGCCGATCAGCGCCGCCCCGAGCAGCAGCACGAAGGCGCCGACCGCAACGTAAGCTACGCGGGCCTGCATGTCGGCTTTCCGAAATCGCGTGGCGAGGCGGCGAAATAGGCGTGAATCTCCGGCTCCTGCGACGCGGCAAGCTCGGCCACCGGCGCCACCGCCAGCAGTGCCCCGCGGCCGAGAAAGGCAACCCGGTCGCTGACGCGGGCGATGGAGTCCAGATCGTGCGTCACCATCAGTACGGTCAGTCCCAGCAGTTCGCGCAAATCACCAAGGAGTTCGTCCAGACCGGCGGCGGTCACCGGGTCGAGTCCGGCCGAGGGTTCGTCCAGGAACAGCAGCTCCGGATCCAGCGCCAGTGCCCGGGCCAGGGCGGCACGCTTGATCATGCCGCCGCTGAGCTCGCCCGGAAACTTGCCGGCCGCATCCGCCGGCAGACCGGCCTGCCCCAGGCGCAGCATACCCAACTCGCGACGATCGCCCAGCGACAAGCCGGTGTATTCCGCCAACGGCAGGCAGACATTGTCGAGCACGCTCAGGCCCGTGAACAGCGCGCCCTGCTGAAACAGGATGCCGATGCGGCGGCGAAGTGCCCGCAAGCCGCCCGCGCCCAGACGCGCCGCATCCTGCCCCAGCACGGTCAGCCGCCCGCCGGCCGGCGGCTGCAGCAGACTCAGCGTGCGCAGCAACACCGTCTTGCCGGAGCCCGAGCCACCCACCACCGCCAGCACCTCACCGCGGCGCACCGTCAGGTTCAGGTCGCGATGCAGCACTCGCCCGCCAGCCAGCGTGGTCAGGGCTTCGGCCTCGATGGCCAGGGCCTCGCTCACAGGCCCAGCACCTGAAACACCACCGAGAACACCGCGTCCGCGACGATGACCAGAAAGATGCTCTGCACCACGCTGGTGGTGGTTTCGCGCCCGATGCTCTCGGCACTGCGACCGACGCGAAGTCCGCGGTGGCAGGCGACGCTGGCCACCAGCAGGGCGAACACCGGCGCCTTGATCAGGCCCACCCAGAAGGTGCTGGGTGCAAAGGTCGTCGGCAGTCGGCGCAGGAAATCGGCGTAGCCGACACCGTACAGGCCATCGGCCACCACCATGCCACCGAATATGCCCAGCGCCGACGCGTACAGCGTGAGCAGGGGCAGACACAGCATCAGCGCCAGCACCTTGGGCAGCACCAGCATTTCCATGGGCGTGATGCCGATGCTGCGCAGCGCATCGAGCTCCTCGGTCAGGCGCATGGTGCCGATCTGGGCGGTGTAGGCAGAGCCGGTGCGGCCGGCCACGATGATCGCCGCCAACAGCGGCCCCATTTCCCGCAACATGGTCACGCCGACCAGATTCACCACCAGGATGTTGGCGCCGAAGGTCTTGAGCGGCTCGCCGGCCTGGTAGGTGATGACGACCCCCATCAGGAACGCCAGCACCCCCAGCAACGGCAGCGCGCGCACGCCGGCGGCGTCGATTTCCTGCACCACCTGACTTAGCCGAAAGCGGCGCAGGCGGGCCACGCCATCCAGGATCAGCTGGCCCCAGAAATCCAGAAACTTCAGAACATCGGCGAGCTTTTGCACCACCGCTCGGCCGATCTGTTCCAGCGGGCCGCCAGTTCGCGGTGCCGGCGGTGGCGCGCCCAACAGGCGGGCGCGCACCAGTTCCAGCAACGCCGCGTGCCGGGGCGGCAGGGCGCCATAGTCGATCTGTGCGCCGCGGGCCTGGGCCACCGCACCCAGCCGATGCAGGGCCCAGGCGCCCGCGGTGTCCAGTTCGGTCACCGCATCGGTATTCAGACGCCAGTCGCCCTGTCCCTGCCAGGCCTCGAGGCTGTGCATCACTTCGTCCAGACACTCGACCGTCCAACAACCGCGCGCCCGCAGCGTGCGCGACTGCGGTTCGCTGGACAGGCCGGCGGCCTGCGGCATTGCCGGCCGATGCACTCAGTGGGTCGGCGGCGGCGCGTACTTAACGAGGGCCTGGCGAAATTTCTGCGCCAGCGGCGGCGTACTGAACACGCGGTTGTCGAACACATCCCAGGACGACACATTGCCCCCATAGGCGGCTGCGTTGGCCTCCTCGTCCGGCTGCAGGACAGCGCCTTCAAGCGCGATGCCGGCGAACAAGCCCCGGCTGCGTGAATAGGAGTAGATCTCGGCCTTCATCTGCGCATCGGTGGCGGCGGAAGCCTGGCGACCGACCGGCCCGGCGGCGACGGCGGCATCCGCGCCCAGCGTGACCTTGCTCGCGGCCAGGTTCTCGACCCCGCGGCGGGTCTTGAACACCAGAATGATGTCGGTCGACTGGGCGCCGATTTGCCAACCGATGCTGCCCCCGGCCAGCGTGATGAAGCTGGGATTGCTCCAGCCGCTGTCCTGGCGCACGGCAATGACGCCCTTGCCCCAGCGCCCGCCAACCACGAAACCGGCCTTGATCACGCCGGGAATCACGGCGATGCCGTAGGCGTTCGCCAGCAGTTCGGGCGGAATGGCGTTCTCGGGAATCTCGCTGATCTGGTGCAGCACATCGGTCGCCGCGTGCAGGCGGTCGTCCTCGGCCTGGCCGGCCCTGGCGATCGCCGGGCCCAGCAGGGCCACGCACATCAGTAGCGCAGGCAGACTTGCAAAACTCGATTTCATGCGATTTCCTCGTTGATGCGCCCCGACCGCGCCGCGCAATGATGGCACAGCGCCGCCGATTCCCCGGCGCGGCGTGCCTATAATCGCGCTCGAAAATCTGACCCGGCTGCCCACCGGCAGTTCGCGTACCCCCGAGGAGAGTTCCTGATGAAGGTGATCGAAATTCCCGAATTCGGCGTCGCCAAGCTGGCGGTCGTCGAGCGTCCCGACCCGCAGCCCGGCCCCGGTCAGGTGCTGGTGCGCGTGCGGGCCGTGTCGCTGAATTTCCGCGACCTGATGACCGTGCAGGGCCAGTACAACCCGCGCCAGAAGCTGCCGCTGATCCCGCTGTCCGACGGTGCCGGCGAGGTGGTGTCGGTCGGTCCCGGCGTGCGCCGCTTCAAGCCCGCCGACCGGGTGGTGGCGATCTTTGCGCAGAAATGGCTGGGCGGCGAGGCCACACCGGCGGCCCGCGGCTCCACGCTGGGCGGCCCCGGCGATGGCATGGCGGCGGAACTGGTGGCACTCGACGAGGACGGCTTGCTGCCGATCCCCGAGCATCTTTCCTTCGAGCAGGCGGCGACGCTGCCCTGCGCCGGCGTGACGGCCTGGAACGCAGTCGTGGTGCAGGGTCAGGTCAAGCCGGGCGATACCGTGCTGGCGCTGGGCACCGGTGGCGTGTCGCTGTTTGCCCTGCAGTTCGCCAAGGCGGCCGGCGCCAAGGTCATCATCACCTCCAGCAGTGACGAGAAACTGGCCCGCGCCAAGGCGCTGGGCGCTGATCACGGCGTCAATTACGCGAGCGAACCGGACTGGGACAAGGCGGTGCTGGCGCTCACTGACAAAGCCGGCGTCGATCAGGTGGTGGAGGTCGGCGGTGCCGGCACCATCGCCAAGTCCATCAACTCCGCACGCATGGGCGGCACCATCACCATCATCGGCGTGCTGGCCGGCAACGCCTCCGAAATGGATCTGCGCCCGGTGCTGATGAAGGGCCTGCGCCTGCATGGCGTGTTCGTCGGCCCGCGCGAGATGTTCGAGGCCATGAACCGCGCCATCAGCACCCACCGCATCGAACCGGTCATCGATCGCGTGTTCGAGCGCGCCGACATCGGCGCTGCCTTCGAGCATATGGCCGCCGGCAGGCACTTCGGCAAGATCGTCGTTCGCATGTGAACTGCCCCACAACCCGCAGGCAGGCGGGCTTGGGTATAGTTTTGCTCCTCGTGCCTGCTCACCAATAAACCGAAGCAACCATCCCAGGGAGTCTTTACATGTCGAGAAAAAAAACGCTGATCGTCAGCCTGTGCGGGGTCGCCACACTGGCGCTTGCCGGCTGCGCCTCCACCCAGACCCAGCTCGGCAGCGGCGGCAGCATGGTCAGCGGGTCGGCCGGCGCGGCTGGTGCGCAGGGCGCGGCACCCCAGCTGACCCGCTGCGCCACGCCCATCGGTACCGCCGCGCTGATCGAGCAGGACAACCCGATGCTGGCACAGGCCGGCCTGACCAGTCCGATTCCGCTGCTGCGCATCATGATGGCGCAGAGCAACTGCTTCCGCGTGGTCGACCGCGGCCAGGCCAGCCAGGCCATGCAGCGTGAGCGGGCCATGGCCGCCGGTGGGGACCTGCAAAGCGGCAGCAACATGGGCGCCGGTCAGATGAAGGCGGCCGATTTCCTGATCACGCCCAACGTGGTGTTCAAGGATTCCAACGCCGGCGGCGGCGGCGCCGGGCTGGGTGCCCTGATTCCGGGTATCGGTGGCGCCATTGCCGGTGGCATCAAGTGGACCAACATGGAGTCCCAGGTCACGCTGTTCCTGACCAACGTGCGTACTGGCGAGCAGGAAGCTGCCGCCGAGGGCAGCGCCAGCAAGCGCGACCTGGGCTTCGGCGGCCTGGCATTCGGTGGTCTGGTCGGCGCCGGTGGCGGCGCGTATGCCAGCACCGATATCGGCAAGATCGTCTCAGCGGCCTTTCTGGACGCCCACAACAAACTGGTAGCGCAGGTCCAGGCGACCCAGCCGGCGGCCACCCGCCCGTCGGCGTCCGGTTATATGACCCTGTCGGCCGTCAATATGCGCTCCGGCCCCTCGACCCAGTCGCCGGTGGTGCAGCTGGTGTCCAAGGGCACGCCGGTGACGCCGACCGGCGAGAAGCAAGGCGCCTGGTGGGCGGTGGAAGCCAACGGCCGGACCGGCTGGATCCACGGCGACTACATCACGCGCTGACCGCAAACCGGGGACGTCCCCCGGCATCCTTTCCGGAAAGCCCGTCGGTGGAAACCGGCGGGCTTTTTTGTGCCTATAGGACGCTGAATAACTCCATCCTGGATTTGTCAGCACCCGCCATCGCAAAAAGTGGTTTTCCGATGGCTGACAAGATCAGCAGCTTACGGCCGCTGATCTTGGCAACGCGTCCCTGCGCTGCGGGAAACGCTGAATACTTCCGTTTCCTATACGCGCAACAACCGGGCCACGGCAGGGATTGCGCGCAGCTGCGCCAGCTCCTCATCGGTCGGCAACTGCGGCCGGTCCCGTTCGCGACTGACCACGCACAAAAAGCCGAGCGCCTGGCCGGCATTGGCATGGAACTGGTGGAAGCATTGCGGACCGACGTACACACAGTCCAGCGGCGCCACATTCTGGACCCGCTCGCCCAGAATCACCGACCCGCAACCGCGCAGGATGATCACCGCATGCGGGTGCTGGTGGCGCTCCAGGGTCGAATACCCGCCGGCCTGAATCTCGAAATAGCGCACAAGTGCATCGAGCGCCTGTTCCCCGTCGCCTTCCCCCAGCAAGGTGCGACGGGTGATGTGCCGATGCGGGCCATCCTCGTCCTTGTAGGCCCGCAGCGGTATCTGCGGCCACTCGAAGTCACCGCCGCGCAGCACGTGCGATTCGTCGCCGTTCACCTGAACACCTCGTCCACCACACGACGCAGTGCCGCCGCGCCGCGCTCGAGATCACCCTGCGCGTACAGGCTGCCGCCGATCAGCAACAAGGTATCCGGCCCGTATCGCCCCAGCCAGTGCGCGGCGCTGGCCACATCCATGCCGCCCGCCGGCGCCGGGAGGCTGGGCCGCAGCGTGCCCAGCGGCCGACGCAAGTGGTCGTTGATGCGCGCGCAGGTCGCGGCTGAAAAATCGAAACGCCCGCCGGCGTTCGGGTAGATGACCGCATCGGCACCGGCCAGCCGGAACAGATCGCCCAGCACCAGCTGCGGCGCCATGCCGGCGCCGCGTCCGAACAGACTGCCGGTCAGCGCCGGATGCGCGAGGATGGCCAGGCCGTACTGGTCGCGGATCAGGCGCAACGTGTCCAGGCCGACCAGCCACGGGCTGATCAGAACGCCAAGGCAGCCGGCTTCGCGCGCTGCCGCCAGACGCTGCGCCAGCAGCGCCGCCGGTGCGGTCACGTTCGGGAAGTAGTGGCTGTTGCCGCCGCTGGCGGTATTGGCCCGCGTCACCGCCTCCTGACAGCGCGCCAGACGCTCGGCGAACGACGCCGCCGGCTGGTCGGCAAGGCCGTGATCATCCTTGATGATATCGATGCCGCCGCGGGCGAAGGCCTCGCAGCGCTGCGCCAGTTCCGACGCCGACAGCCCCATGGGCTTCAGCGCCGTGCACAGCAGCGCGCGGCCATGCACCCCGGTCAGCGCGCGCAGGCCGGCGATGCCATGTCCCGGACCGCCCAGCGCGCCGAGCAGCGTGGCCGGCCAGTCAATGCCGACCACGCGAATTCCCGGTTGCAGGGAGATGTTTCCGAACAGCAGGTTCAGGCACTGCGGCAGGTCAGCGCCAATGGCGTCCAGACTGTACGACAGCCACGCCTGTGCGCGCCGCGGCCCGGTCTGTTGCACCGCCTCGACCCGTCCGGCCAGGCGCTCGGCCAGCTCCGCCGTCAGCAGCGATCGCGGCAGCTCGACCGTTTGTTCGAGCGCTATCAGAGCTGCCTTGCCAGCCGCGTCCGCACCGGCCGCCAGATTCAGTGCGTAGCGCACGCCCAGCCGGCCATCGGCGCGCAGACCGGCCTGGGTCGCGCTGGCCGGCGCCGATGCCAGTACCTCGTCCTGCGCCGCACCGGCGCGCAGGCGAGCGTTGGTATCGGCAAGCCGACGAACAGTGGCTGACATTGAAACTCGGCTTGCAGGGCGGGCTGGGGATTCTATCCCAGCCGCCCCGCTTGCGACCCGGCCACCGTCACCGCTTGCCGCGGGCCGAAATACCGGTTACACAATCGCGGTCCAAGCTTGATGGATGGCCGTTTTTGGCGTCGGTACGCGCACCGACGGGGACGCACATGACACAACAGCTTGCTCAACAGGTGCTGCGCACGGACGTGTCCGGAATGCCCCTTGAATGGGTGGATTACCAGACCGCGGTACGCCTGTACCACTTCGGCCACGTGGCCTATACCTGCGGCACGCTGCTGTACCGGGTGCACGGCGGCAGGAATGCCGCCAGCGGCCTGCGCAGCGTGGTCGAGGTCAATTCCATCATCGCCACTTCCGGCGACCAGTCGGCGCTGCGCCGCAGCCGCGAGGTGTACTCGCCGCCCCTGAACAACCCTGCCCTTTTCAAGCGCGACGGCCACACCTGCCTGTACTGCGGCCAGCAGTTCCTGTCGCGCGAGCTGTCGCGGGACCACGTACGCCCGCTGAGTGCCAACGGCGCCGACACCTGGGCCAATGTCGTCACCGCCTGCAAGCGCTGCAACAACCACAAGGCCAACCGCACGCCGGAACAGGCCGGCATGCAGCTGCTGGCAATCCCGTTCGTGCCGACCCATGCCGAGTACGTCTACCTGCGTGGGCGACGCATCCTGGCCGACCAGATGGAATTCCTGCTGGCGCATTTTCCGCGTTCGAGCCCGCTGCAGGCGCGGTTGCGCGCGCAGATGAGCTGACGCTTGACGGCAGTCATACGCAGAGGCTTGCCGCCGCGGCACCGGTGCGCAAGACTGCGCCGGAGCTTTCCTGGCTCATAACGCCGATGCCGGAGGACACGTCATGCAAAAGGTCACGCTGCGACGCATCCTGGTAGCGCTGGATTTTTCCGATCCGGCCCGCAGCGCGCTGGCCTACGCGGCCGGCCTGGGGCGGACCTTCGATGCCGAACTGGTGCTGCTGTACGTGGCGGAACCGCCGCCGTTCGCGCCGGACCTGAGCGACTCGCACGGCTATGAGGAGAAAATGGCCGCCTACGCGCGCGAGCAGCTTCAGGCCCTGACCCAGGAACACCTCGATCAGGGCATCAAAACCCGCTATGTGGTGCGTTTTGGCCGGCCGGCGGAGGAAATCGTCGCCGCCGCGCGCGACGAGCAGGTCGACCTCATCATCATGGCCACCCACGGCCGCTCCGGCTTGAAGCATCTGGTCGGCAGCGTCGCCGAGAAGGTGGTTCGCCTGGCCACCCGCCCGGTGCTGGTCACGCACTTCGGCCGTGACGAGGAGCCGGTGCTGGTGCAGAACTGACCGACGCGCTCCGCGCTCCGGTCCGGCAGGCTCAGTCCGAACTGCCGTACTTGCCCAGCAGGATGTGATGCAGCGTGGCAGTGACCGGCACCTCGATGCCCAGCTGCCCGGCCCGGCGCAGCACCGCCCCGGTGATGCCATCCAGCTCCAGCGGCTTGCCGCGCTCGGCGTCGGCCTGCATGGAGGGCTTGATGGGGTCGATGCCCTTGATCCACTGGAACACGGCTTCCAGTTCGTGCGGGCTGAACTCGACCTCGTCGGCTGCCGCCGCGGCGCCGGCCTCGCGCATCAGGTTGCGCATCACCCAGGCCATGTCGGGGTCATTCGCCATGCGCTGGGTATCCAGGAAGGTCACTGCCGCCAGCGGATTGCAGCCGTTGTTCAGGACCAGCTTTCGCCACAGTTCGCGGCGGATGTCTTCGCTCGCGTAGACGGTGACGCCGGCCTGACGCAGTAGTTCGACCATGGCCGTCGTTTCGCGGCCGCAGCCGGTCGGATAATCGCCCAGAACCGCCTCGAGCACGCCGCGCACTTCCACCTCGCCGGGGGCGGTGATGTGGGCGAAGAACTTGCGCATCAGGCCGCCCATCACCGGCCGCTCGAAGACCTCGGCCAGGATCGGCTCGTTGTCGACGCCGTTTTGCAGCGAGCCCAGCCGGCAGTCCGCACTCACATAAGACTTCAACTGCTCGGCCAGGCGGCGCGTGTGCTGACTCTTGCAGGCAAACAGCAGCCAGTCGCAGCCGGCAAGCTGGCCGAGCGCAGCCTCGTTCGCGGTGTCGATCACGGGCAGGCGGTGCGTTTCCCGCACGCCGTTGAAGTCCAGAACCAGACCCTGCTCGGCCAGGCGCGCCGCATGCTCGCCGCGCGCCAGCAGCAGCACTTCGGCCTGACCGGTGGCGGCGAGACGCGCACCCAGCAGGCAGCCGATGCCGCCAGCCCCGACGATGCCAATACGCATGCCCTACTCTTCCAGCAGCTTGCGCTTGCCCGGCACGCCGGCCCACTGCTCGGCATCTGCCGGTGCGTCCTTGCGCTGGGTGATCGGCGGCCACAGCTGCGACAGGCGGGCGTTCAGTTCGATGAACTCCTGCTGGTCGGCGGCGACTTCTTCCTCATCGACGATGGCCTCGACCGGGCACTCGGCCACGCACAGGGTGCAGTCGATGCACTCGTCGGGGTCGATGACCAGCATGTTCGGGCCTTCGCGGAAGCAGTCCACCGGACACACTTCCACGCAATCGGTGTACTTGCACTTGATGCAGGCTTCGGTGACGACGAAGGCCATGACCGTTCTCCGGGACAAAAAAGCGAGCAATTATAGCGGCCAGCCCTGGGCCGACCGGCACCTGCCACGCGCCCGCGATCAGATTCGGCCCGTGGGCGGGCCTCCCACGACACAGACGACGCCCGTGGGAGCGGCGCCCCCGCCGCGAATCTTCGAATCAGGCAGTCGGCCCGTGGGCGGGCTTCCCACACCGCGGCTTGCTTACGACGGGCTTGCGCCGCCGGCCAGCGCGCGCAGTTCGTAAAGCAGATCGAGCGCTGCCCGCGGCGCGAGCTGGTCCGGATCGATCAGCGCCAGCCGGTCCAGCACCGCCTGGCCGGGCTGCGGCTCGAACAAACCCAACTGGCGCTGCGGTGGCGCACTTGCAAGCGGTGCCGGCAGGCCCTCGCCCAGCTGCGCCAGACGCTCGCTGGCCAACGCCAGCACCGCCGCCGGCACGCCGGCCAGGGCCGCCACCTGCAGGCCATAGCTGCGCCGCGCCGGCCCCGGCTGCACGCAATGCAGAAACACGATTCCGCCGGCATGTTCGGCCGCATCCAGGTGCACGTTGTCGACGCCGTCGAGCTCCTGCGCCAGCGCCGTCAGCTCGAAATAGTGCGTGGCGAACAGGGTGAAGGCCCGCACGCGCTGCGCCAGATGCATCAGACAGGCCCAGGCCAGCGCCAGGCCGTCGTAGGTGCTGGTGCCACGGCCGACCTCGTCCAGCAGCACCAGGCTGCGATCGGTCGCGTTGTGCAGGATGTTGGCCGTCTCGCTCATCTCCACCATGAAGGTGGAGCGCCCGCCGGCCACGTCATCGGCGGCGCCGATGCGCGTGAAAATGCGGTCCACCGGGCCGATGCGCGCCGCGCGCGCCGGCACGTAGCTGCCGGCATGGGCCAGCAGCACGATCAGCGCCACCTGACGCATGTAGGTGGACTTGCCACCCATGTTGGGGCCGGTGATCAGCAGGATGCGCCGCCGCTCGTCGAGCTCAAGATCGTTGTCCACGAACGGCTCGTCGACCAGGCGCTCGACCACCGGATGGCGACCGCCATCGATGTGGATGCCCGGCGCCTCGTCCAGCTGCGGCTCGACATAACCGAAACGGTCGGCGCGCTCGGCAAGACAGGCCAGCGCGTCCAACTGCGCCAGCGCGCTGGCCGCGGCCTGCAGCGGCGCCAGCTCGGCCGTGACCGCATCCAGCAACTGCTCGAACAGCAGGCGCTCGCGCGCCAGGGCGCGTTCGCGGGCGCCGAGTGCCCGTTCCTCGAAGGATTTGAGCTCCGGCGTCAGGTAGCGCTCGGCATTCTTGAGCGTCTGGCGGCGCGTGTAGTCGGCCGGCACCGCCGCCGCCTGGGCGCGACTGAGCTCGATGTAGTAGCCGTGCACGCGGTTGTAGCTGACCTTGAGGCCGGCAATCCCGGTGCGCTCCCGCTCGCGCTGTTCGAGCTCCAGCAGGTAGGTGCCGGCATCGCGGCCGATGGACCGCAGCTCGTCGAGCTGCGCGTCGAAACCGGCCGCGATCACGCCGCCATCGCGCAGCAAGGCCGGCGGCGTCGCCTCCACCGCGCGGCAGAGCAACTCGTGCAGCGGCTCGAAGCCCGGCAGCGCGGCGCGCAGGTCTGCCAGCAGCGGCGCCTCGAGATCCGCGAGCAAGTCAGCCAGTCCCGGCAGCAATCCCAGGCTGTCGCGCAGGGCTGCAAGATCCCGTGGCCGGGCGCTGCGCAGCGCCACGCGGCCGAGAATGCGCTCGATATCGCCCAGGCCACGCAGACCCTCCTGCACCCGCACGTAGGTCTGGTCCTGCAACAGCACGGCGATGGCCGCATAGCGGCGGCGCAGTTCGGCGTGATCGCGAATCGGCCCCAGCAACCAGCGCCGCAGCTGGCGGCTGCCCATGGCGCCGACGCAGGCGTCCAGCACGCCGACCAGCGTGGCGCGCTCGTCGCCCGACAGGCTGCGGTCGATTTCAAGATTGCGGCGGGTGGCCGGATCCAGCACCAGCACCGCGTCCGGCGCCTGCACGCGCAGGCCGCGCAAATGTGGCAGCGCCGCCAACTGCGTGTCCTGCGCGTACTGCAGCAGCGCGCCGGCCGCGCCGATGGCCAGCGCCATCCCGGCGCAGCCGAAGCCCGTCAGATCGCGCACGCCAAACTGCTCGCACAACCGCCGCTGCGCACTGGCGGCATCGAACTGCCACGGTGGGCGGGAGGTCACGCTCCACGGCCCGTCCGGCACGGCCGACTCACCCTCCGCGGCCAGCAACTCGGCCGGTGCCAGGCGCGCCAGCTCGGCCGCCAGCGCCGCCTCGCCGGCCAGTTCACCGACCGTGAAGCGGCCGCTGGCCAGCTCCAGTACCGCCAGTCCGGCGCGCTCACCCTGGCGCAGCACTGCCGCGATCAGGTTGTCCCGCCGCTGGTCGAGCAGTGCATCGTCGGTCAGCGTGCCGGGCGTGACCACGCGCACCAGCTCGCGCTGCATCGGCCCGCGCCCGTCCGGCACGCCGACCTGCTCGCAGATGGCCACCGTGCGCCCGCGTCGCACCAGGCGGCCGAGGTAGTTCTCCAGCGCGTGCGCCGGCACGCCGGCCATCGGGATTTTCTTGCCGCCGGACTCGCCGCGGCTGGTCAGGGTGATGTCCAGCAGCCGGGCCGCCTCGACCGCATCGTCGAAGAACAGCTCGTAGAAATCGCCCATGCGATACAGCAGCAGAGCCTGCGGCTGCTGCGCCTTCAGGCGCAGGTAATGCTGCATGGCCGGCGTGTGGCCGGCCAGCGAATCAGCGGGCGTCTGGGCCATCGTCAACTCTGAGCTCAACCAGCTCCATCCACCCGGCGTGCCGGGCGCTCACCCAGACACATCAGCACGCCAAGGCCGATCAAGCCGACGCCCGTCCATATCCACTCGACCAGCGGATTCACATAGGCAGTGACGGTGTGGCGACCATCGCGCGCCTCGCCCAGCACCACGTAGACATCGCGCAGCCAGGTGGAGTGGATGCCGGACTCGGTGGTCGGCATGTGGCTGGCCCGGTAAGTGCGCCGCTCGGAGACCAGCGGGACATGCCCGTCGAGCAGGAATTCGCCGCGCTCGGCGTCGTAATTGGGGCCGCTGACCGGTCCCACGCCGATCAGCTCCACGCGGTGCCCGGCAAGTTCCAGCGTATCGCCCGCCGCCAGGGTGACCATGCTGTGCTGGCGAAACAGGCCGGCCGCCACCAGGCCCACGGTGGCCACGGCCACCCCGAAATGCGCCAGCAGCGCGCCGTAGTGGCGGCGCGCCCGCCAGGCGTTCAGCAGCAGCGCGCCGGGCAGCGTCCGCTGCTCGGCAGCGGCAAGGCTGCGCCCGCCGCGCCACAGATCAGCCGCGATGGTGGCCACCGCAAGCGCCGCGAATCCGACCGCCACCGCCGCCAGCAGGCTGAGCGGTCGCGCCAGCACCAGCGTGAGCGCACCGGCCAACACCGCGAACAGCACCGGCCACTTCAGCCGCGCCCACAGCACCCGCGGCTGGGCGCGACGCCACGGCAGGCTGGGCGTGAGCCCCATCAGCAGCACCAGCAGCAATAGCTGCGGCACTACCACGCTGTTGAAATAGGGCGCCGCGACGGTGATCTTCTGCTCGGCCGTCACGTCCAGGAACAGCGGATACAGCGTGCCCAGGAACACGCAGGCGCCGGCCACCGTGAACAGCACGTTGTTGGTCAGCAGCAGCGTCTCGCGCGACAGCCAGGCGGTCGGTCGCGGGCTGGACTGCCCCTCGCCGCCCCGCCACACGAATACCCCGAAGGCGCCACCCACCACCAGCGCCAGGAAGGCCAGGATGTAGGCCCCGCGCCCCGGATCGACGGCAAAGGCGTGCACCGACGACAGCACGCCCGAGCGCACCAGGAAGGTACCCAGCAGCGACAGCGAGAAGGTCAGGATGGCCAGGAACAAATTCCAGCTATGCAGCAGCCGACGCTGCTCCTGCACCATCAGCGAATGCACCAGCGCGGCGCCGGTCAGCCAGGGCATGAACGAGGCATTCTCGACCGGGTCCCAGGCCCAGTAGCCGCCCCAGCCAAGCTCGTAATAGGCCCAGGCCCCGCCCAGCATGATGCCGATGGTCAGAAAGCCGAACGCCGCCAGCGCCCAGCGTCTCACCACCGGCAGCCAGTCCTCGGCCGGCCAGCGCGTCAGCAGCGCGGTCAGCACCAGTGCGAACGGAATCGAAAAGCCCACGTAGCCCATGTAGAGCATCGGCGGATGAATCGCCATGCCCGGGTCCTGCAGCAGCGGGTTCAGGTCCCGCCCGTCGCCGGGAATCGGCAGCAGGCGCGCGAACGGATTCGACAGGAACAGGATCAGCCCCAGGAAACCCACACTGAGCGCCCCCTGCACCGCCAACGCAATCGGCAGACGGTCCGGGAAATGGCGCCGGCCGTACCAGGCAAGCCCGGCCGTCCAGGCCACCAGAATCACGTACCACAGGTACAGCGAACCCTCATGTCCACCCCACACGGCGCTGATCTTGTAGATCAACGGCAGGGCGCTGTTGGAGTTCTGCGCCACGTACCAGACCGAAAAGTTGTCGGTCACGAAGGCGTGCGTGAGCGCGGCCCAGCCGAGCACGGCCAGCGCCAGCTGCAGCCAGGCGCCACGCACGGCGATGCTGGCCAGCTGCGGCCGACCCAGCGCCCGCGCCAGCAGCGGCGAGACCGCCTGCAGCAGGGCCACCGGCAGCGCCAGCATGACCGCGAAGTGGCCGAGTTCGATCAGTTGTTGATTGGGCGTGATCACAGGATGTTCCGGATCCCGCCGCGAGGGCGGGAAAGACAGTGCGACAATGCGCAGCGCCTGTCAGGCGCGTGTGCGGTCGGATCAACACGGCGGGGCAGTGTAATGCCGCCGTCGTGGGGCCACCAATGCCGCCCCAAGGCCGAAGGTCCCCACAGGCGCGGTTCTCCTGATGTGAGAGGCCCGCCCTCGGGCCGAGTGCATGATTCGAGGATTCGGATTCGCGGCGGGGGCGCCGCTCCCACAAGGGCGCTTCTACCAAGCCCAATCAGCCGCCAGCGCCAGTACAAGAACCCAAGAATCTCCTACCGACCCTCATGCTCGAACTGCGCGACCTGGCCGCGGTGCGGTCCAACACCCTGCTGTTCCGGCGCCTGAGCCTGCTGCTGCACGCCGGCGAGGCGCTGCGCGTGGCCGGTCCGAATGGCGCCGGCAAGACCACGCTGCTGCGCGTGATCTGCGGCCTGACCGAGCCGGCCCGCGGCCAGGTGTGCTGGGACGGCACGCCGATCAGCGCACTGAGCGACGAGTACCGCGCCCGGCTGGCTTTTCTGGGCCACCAGGAAGGCCACTTCGGTGACCTGACCGCGGCCGAGAACCTGCGTCTGGCCGGCCAGAACGTGCCCCCCGACGCGGTGGCTACCGCACTGGAACAGGTCGGCCTTCGCGCGCTGGCCGACCAGCCGGCACGCTTCCTGTCGCAGGGCCAGCGCCGCCGTCTCGGACTTGGCCGCCTGCTGCTGCGCGCCGCCCCGCTGTGGGTTCTGGACGAGCCGCTGACGGGTCTGGACCGTCAGGGCGTGGAACTGACCGCCCACCTGCTGGCGCAGCATCTGGCCGATGGGGGTCTGGCCGTGCTGACCACCCACCAGGATCTGCCGGGCCTAGACGGCGTGCTGCGGCACTTGGACCTTGGCGGCTGACATGCTCGGACAGGTTTTTCGCCGCGAACTGCTGCTGGCCTGGCGCCGGCCGGGCGACACGCTGCTGCCGCTGACGTTTTTCGTCATCGTCGGCAGCCTGTTCCCGCTCGGCGTGGGCGCCGAGCCGCAACTGCTGCGCAGCATTGGCCCGGGGGCGGTGTGGATCGCCGCGGTGCTGGCCACGCTGCTGGGCCTGCCGCGATTGTTTGCCGCCGACCAGCAAAGCGGCGCGCTCGAACAGCTGCTGCTCAGTCCCGCACCACTGCCCCTGCTGGTGGCGATCAAGGTGCTGGCACAGTGGCTCACGTCCGGCCTGCCGCTGGCGCTGGCCGCGCCGCTGCTGGCGCTGGGCTTCGGGTTAAACTTTGGCGACCTTGGCGTACTGCTGGCCGGGCTGCTGCTGGGAACGCCGCTGCTGAATTTGCTGGGCGCCATCAGCGCCGCGTTGACGCTCGGCCTGCGCGGTGGCGGCGCCCTGCTCGGCCTGCTGGTGCTGCCGCTGTACGTGCCGGTGCTTATTTTTGGCAGCGGCGCGGTGCAGGCCGCCGCGCTAGGTTTTGGCGCCGGCGCCAACCTGTCGCTGCTGGCCGCCATGCTGGTCCTGGCACTGGTGTTTGCACCCTGGGCCACCGCCGCCGCGCTGCGCATATCACTGGACTGACCGCCCATGTTCGGCCCCACCCTGGACCGCCTCGCCGCGCCCAAGTTCTTCTATCCCTTTGCCGGGCGGCTGCTGCCGTGGCTGGGCTGGCTGGCGGCCGGGCTGCTGGTGCTGGGCGCCGGCTGGGGGCTCGGCGTGGCGCCGGCCGACTACCAGCAGGGCGACAGCTACCGGATCATGTTCATCCACGTGCCGGCGGCCTGGCTGTCGATGCTCACCTACATGGTGATGGCCGGCGGCGCGTTCGTGTTCCTGGTCTGGCGCATCAAGCTCGCCGACATCCTGGCCAAGTGCTGCGCGCCGCTGGGCGCCGCCTTCACCGCGCTGACGCTGGTCACCGGATCGCTGTGGGGCAAGCCGATGTGGGGCACCTGGTGGGCCTGGGATGCACGCCTGACCTCCGAACTGGTGCTGCTGTTCCTGTATCTGGGGCTGATCGCGCTGCGCGGCGCCATCGACGAGCCGCAGCGCGCCGGCCGGGCGACCGCGCTGCTGGCGCTGGTCGGCGTGGTCAACATCCCGATCATCCATTTCTCGGTCGAGTGGTGGAACACGCTGCACCAGCCGGCCTCCCTGACGCGCATGGCCGGACCGGCCATCCACCCGGCCATGCTGACGCCGCTGCTGCTGATGATCGCCGGCTTCACGGTGTACTTCGCGGCGGTGCTGCTGCAGCGGATGCGCTGCGAAATCCTCGAGCGCGAACAGCAGGCGCGCTGGCTGACGGAGCTGGACGCACCATGAGCGAATTCCTGGCCATGGGCGGCTACGGCGCCTACGTGTGGCCGTCCTACGCGCTGGCCGCACTGGTGCTGGGCCTGAACGCCTGGCTGCCGTGGCGCCGGCACCGGCACTTGCTGCGCGCCCGTCAAACCCGGCCAGAGATATGAGACCCACCAACTGGCAGCATTCATTGTGGGAGGCCCGCCCTCGGGCCGAATGCTTGATTGAAGGTTTCGCGGCGAGGGCGCCGCTCCCACAAGGGCACATCCACCACCAACCCTTGCACAGGCACACAGAATCTCCGGCACCCAATCGTCGATGAAAACCCGTCACAAACGTCTGCTATTCCTGTCGCTGGCGGTGGTCGCCCTGGTGGCCGCCGTGCTGCTGGTGATGAACGCCTTTCGCGACAACCTGGTGTTCTTCTTCAGCCCGACCGAGGTCGCCGCCGGCAAGGCACCGGCCAACGGTACCTTTCGTATCGGCGGGCTGGTGACGACCGGCTCGGTGCAGAAAGGACCGGCGCCGCTGGAGCTGCGTTTTACCGTCACGGATCTGAGCAAGGAAATGCGCGTGCACTACATCGGCTCGCTGCCGGACCTGTTCCGCGAAGGCCAGGGCGTGGTCGCCGAGGGCCGGCTTGGCCCGGATGGCGAGTTCCAGGCCAGGACCATCCTGGCCAAGCACGACGAGAACTACATGCCGCCCGAGGTCGCCCAGGCGCTCAAGAAATCCGGCGCCGCGCATCCCGGGCCAAAACCGTGACGACTCTTACGCCGGGTTATCTGCCGCCCGAATGGGCGCCACAGGCAGCCGTCCTTCTGACCTGGCCACACGCGCACGGCGACTGGGCGGACACGCTGGGCGAAACCGAAGCCGAATTCGTCGGCTTCGCGGCCGCCATCGCGGCCCGCGAGCCGCTGATCGTCGCCTGCCACGATGCAGCCCATCGCCGCCACGTGGCGGAGCGCCTGGCCCATGCCGGTGTGACGCAGGCGCGCCTGACGCTGGCGATAGCGCCCTCCAACGATGTCTGGGTGCGCGATCACGGCCCGCTGACCGTGCTGCGCGACGGCTGGCGGGTGGCGCTCGATTTCCGCTTCGACGGCTGGGGCGGCAAGTACCGCGCCGAGCTCGACAATACCGTCACCGCGGTGCTCGCCGGTCAGGGCGCTCTCGGTACGCTGGGGCAGGAAGCCCTGCCCTGGGTGCTGGAAGGCGGCAACATCGAGGTCGACGGCCAGGGCACCCTGCTGGCCAACCGCCCCTGCCTGCTGAGCCCGACGCGCAACGACCCGGCCGCCGCGCAGGCCCTGCTGGCGGCGCTGCCGACGCTGCTGGGCGTCTCGCGCCTGCTGTGGGTGGACCGCGGCGACGTGCTGGGCGACGACACCGACGGCCACATCGACACGCTGGCGCGCTTCTGCGATCCGCACACACTGGCCTATACCTGCGCCGATACGGCCGACCGTGCGCAGCACGCGGCCCTGGACGGCCTGGAAGAACAACTCAGGGCGCTGCGCCGGGCCGACGGCCGCCCCTATCAGCTGGTGCCGCTGCCGGTGCCGGCGCCGCTGTACGGCGCCGACGGTCGCCGCCTGCCGGCCAATTACGCCAATTTCCTGATCGTGAACGGCGCCGTGCTGGTGCCGACCTACGGGGACGCCAACGACGCGACCGCCCTCGCCCGCCTCGCCGACTGCTTTCCCGGCCGCGCCATCGTGCCGGTGCCGGCGCGCGCCATCGTCGGCCAGAACGGCAGCCTGCACTGCGCCAGCATGCAGATTCCGGCGGCGCCATGAGCACGCTCACCGTCGCTTGCGTACAGCACGCCTGCGGCATCGATCCGGCCGCCAATCTGGCGGCGAGCGAAGCCGGCATCCGCGCCGCCGCCGCCCAGGGCGCGCAACTGGTGCTGCTGCAGGAACTGCACCGCACGCAGTATTTCTGTCAGGTCGAGGATCCGGCCCTGTGCGACCTGGCCGAGCCGGTCCCCGGCCCGACCACGCAATTCCTGGCCGCGCTGGCCCGGGAACTGGGCGTGGTCATCGTCGGCTCGGTTTTCGAGCGCCGCCTGGCGGGCGTGTACCACAACACCGCCGTGGTGCTGGAGCGCGACGGCATGCTGGCCGGCCGCTACCGCAAGATGCACATCCCGGACGATCCGGGCTATCTGGAGAAGTTCTACTTCACCCCCGGCGATGGCCCGTTCGCGCCCATCGACACCTCAGTCGGGCGCCTGGGCGTGCTGGTGTGCTGGGACCAGTGGTACCCGGAGGCGGCGCGGCTGATGGCGCTGACCGGGGCAGACCTGCTGCTCTACCCTACCGCCATCGGCTGGGACCCGACCGACGACGCCGCCGAACAGGCCCGCCAGCAAGAGGCCTGGATCACCATCCAGCGCGCGCATGCGATCGCCAACGGCCTGCCGGTGCTGGCCTGCAACCGCATCGGCGTCGAACACATGCCGGGCGGTGCGCCCCAGGGCGCGCGCTTCTGGGGCAGCAGCTTCATCGCCGGCCCGCAGGGCGAGCTTCTCGCGCAGGCGCCGAGCGACGCGCCGGCCGTCATCTGCGCCGACCTCGACCTTGCCCGCAGCGAGCAGGTGCGCCGCAT
Organism: Immundisolibacter sp.; assembly: GCF_014359565.1. NCBI lineage: Bacteria > Pseudomonadati > Pseudomonadota > Gammaproteobacteria > Immundisolibacterales > Immundisolibacteraceae > Immundisolibacter > Immundisolibacter sp. The sequence goes on from NZ_JACIZD010000008.1 coordinate 43,785, forward strand.
CTGGCCGTTCCTGCGCGACCGGCGCATCGACGCCTACCAGAACCTGATTCGCCGCGTCAGCGACTGAACGCCGCGCGCCACCACCAAAAAAAGCCGAGGAGACCAACCATGCCGAGCTTCAATCCACCGCTGCGCATGCTCATGGGCCCCGGCCCGTCGGACGTGCACCCGCGCGTGCTGGCGGCCATGGCGCGGCCGACCATCGGCCACCTCGATCCGGCCTTCGTCGGCCTGATGGACGACATCAAGGTACTGTTACGCCAAGCCTTCAAGACCCGCAACGAGGTCACCTTCCCGATCTCCGGGCCCGGCTCGGTGGGCATGGAAGCCTGCTTCGTGAACCTGGTCGAACCGGGCGACACGGTGATCGTGTGCCGCAACGGCGTGTTCGGCGGACGCATGAAGGAGAACGTCGAGCGCGCCGGCGGCACGGCGGTGGTCGTCGATGACCCGTGGACGCGGGCCGTGGACCCGCAGCGCCTGGAAGACGCGCTCGAGGCCAACCCACAGGCCAGGCTGGTCGCCTTCGTGATGGCCGAGACCTCCACCGGCGCGCTGTCGGACACCAAAACGCTGGTGCAGATCGCGCATCGTCACGGCGCGCTGGCCATCGTCGATGCGGTCACGGCGCTGGGCGGCGTGCCACTCGACGTCGACGGCTGGGACATCGACGCCATCTACAGCGGCACCCAAAAGTGCCTGTCCTGCCCGCCCGGCCTGGCGCCGGTCAGCTTCGGCGCCCGGGCGCTCGACAAACTGCGCGCCCGCAAGACGCCGGTGCAAAGCTGGTTCCTGGACCTGAACCTGGTGCTCGGCTACTGGTCCGGCGCCGCCCGGCGCAGCTACCACCACACCGCGCCCATCAACGCCCTGTACGGCCTGCACGAGGCGCTGCTGATGCTGCACGAGGAAGGCCTGGAAGCCGCCTGGGCGCGCCACGCCCTGCACCACCGGGCGCTGCGTGCCGGCCTGGAGGCCATGGACCTGCGCCTGGCAGGTGCCGACGGCGAGCGCCTGCCGCAGCTGAACGTGGTCGGCATTCCGGATGGCGTCGACGATGCGCGCCTGCGCCAGACCTTGCTCGACGACTACGATCTCGAAATCGGCGCCGGTCTGGGTGACCTCGCCGGCAAGGCGTGGCGCATCGGCCTCATGGGCCAGTCCGCCAGCCGCCGCCACGTGTTGGCCTGCCTGACCGCGCTCGGCAGCGCGATGGCGGCGCAGGGCCGGCCGACCGACTGCGGCGCGGCGCTGGCTGCGGCGCTGGACGTGTACGCCGCCTGACGGAGGCTGCACCGTCGGTGCCGGGCGGCGGTCCCGGCGCCGGCAGGGCGGATCGATCGGCGCTCGACTGATGCCGGGCACCGAAAAGCCCGCAATGGCGGCACGTTACAATGCCGCCCCCACCAACCGCCCCGCCCCGCCATGACCGATCGCACCGCCCTGCTCCACCGCCAGCTGGCCGAGCGCATCCTGCTGCTGGACGGCGCCATGGGCACCATGATCCAGCGCCACGGCCTGACCGAGGCGGACTATCGCGGCGAGCGCTTCGCGGATTTCGGCCGCGAGCTGAAGGGCAACAACGACCTGCTGACGCTGACCCGGCCGGACGTGATCGGCAGCATCCACCGGGCCTATCTGGAGGCCGGTGCCGACATCGTCGAGACCAATACCTTCAACTCGACGGCCGTGTCGCAGGCCGACTACGGCCTGCAGGACCTGGTCTACGAGCTGAACCTGGAAGGCGCGCGTCTGGCCCGCCGCGTGGCCGATGCCGCCAGCACCGCCCAGCGGCCGCGCTTCGTGGCCGGCGTGCTGGGGCCGACCAGCCGCACCGCCTCGGTGTCGCCGGACGTGAACGACCCCGGCTTTCGCAACGTCACCTTCGCCGAGCTGGTGAGCAACTACACCGAGGCGCTGCGTGGCCTGATCGACGGCGGCGCCGACATCCTGCTGGTCGAGACGGTGTTCGACACGCTCAACTGCAAGGCGGCGATCTACGCCATGGAAACCCATTTCGCGGCCAGCGGCCGGCGCCTGCCGGTGATGATCTCCGGCACCATCACCGACGCCTCCGGTCGCACCCTGTCCGGTCAGACGGCGGCGGCGTTCTATGCCTCCGTGGCGCACGCGCAGCCGCTGTCGGTGGGTCTGAACTGCGCCCTTGGCGTGGAGCTGCTGCGCGAGTACGTGCACGAGCTGGCCGGCGTGGCCGAGTGCCGCGTCAGCGCGCACCCGAACGCCGGCCTGCCGAATGCCTTCGGCGGCTACGACGAGACGCCCGAGTTCATGGCCGGGCATCTGCGGCAGTGGGCGCTGGACGGTCTGCTGAACATCGTCGGCGGCTGCTGCGGCACCACGCCGGAGCACATCCGCGCCATTGCCGATGCGGTGGCCGGCTGCGCGCCGCGGCCGCTGCCGCAGCCCCGGCACGTGCTGCGCCTGGCGGGCCTGGAGCCGCTCGACATCGACGAGAACAGCCTGTTCGTGAACGTCGGCGAGCGCACCAACGTCACCGGCTCGAAGCGCTTTGCCAACCTGATCAAGGCCGGCGACTACGAGGCCGCCATCGACGTCGCCCGTCAGCAGGTGGAAAGCGGCGCGCAGGTCATCGACGTCAACATGGACGAGGGCATGCTCGACTCGCGGGCGGCCATGGTGCGGTTCCTGAACCTGATCGCCAGCGAGCCGGACATCAGCCGCGTGCCGGTGATGGTGGACTCGTCCAAGTGGGAGGTCATCGAGGCCGGCCTGCAATGCCTGCAGGGCAAGGGCATCGTCAACTCGATCAGCATGAAGGAAGGCGAGGCCGCGTTCCTGGAACAGGCGCGGCTGGTGCGCCGCTACGGCGCGGCGGTGGTGGTGATGGCCTTCGACGAGCAGGGCCAGGCGGACACCTGCGAACGCAAGGTGGCGATCTGCGAGCGGGCTTACCGGCTGCTGACGCAGCAGGTCGGCTTCCCGCCCGAGGACATCATTTTCGACCCGAACATCTTTGCCATCGCCACCGGCATCGATGAGCACGACAACTACGCGGTCGATTTCATCGAGGCGACGCGGCAGATCAAGCAGCGCCTGCCGCACGCCAAGGTCAGCGGCGGCGTCAGCAACGTGTCGTTCTCGTTTCGCGGCAACGAGCCGGTGCGCGAGGCCATCCACACGGTGTTCCTGTACCACGCCATCCAGGCTGGCATGGACATGGGCATCGTCAACGCCGGCCAGCTAGGCGTGTACGACGACATCGACCCCGAACTGCGCGAGCGGGTCGAGGATGTGGTTTTGAACCGCCGCCCGGACGCAACCGAACGGCTGCTGGAAACCGCCGAGCGCTACCGCGGCGCGGCCGGCGCGGCGGCACCGGTGCAGGACCTGGCCTGGCGCGAGCTGCCGGTCGCCAAGCGGCTGGAACATGCCCTGGTGCGCGGCATCACCGACTACGTCGAGCAGGACATCGAGGAAGCGCGCCAGGCCTTCGCACGGCCGATCGAGGTCATCGAAGGCCCGCTCATGGACGGCATGAACGTGGTCGGCGACCTGTTCGGCGCCGGCAAGATGTTCCTGCCGCAGGTGGTGAAAAGTGCGCGGGTGATGAAAAAAGCCGTCGCTGTGCTGCTGCCCTACATCGAGGCCGAAAAGGACGGCAGCGCCCGCGCCCAGGCCAAGATACTGATGGCCACGGTCAAGGGCGACGTGCACGACATCGGCAAGAACATCGTCGGCGTGGTGCTGCAGTGCAACAACTTCGAGGTCATCGATCTTGGCGTGATGGTGCCCTGCGACACCATCCTGCGCACCGCGCGCGAGCAGCAGGTGGACATCATCGGCCTGTCGGGCCTGATCACGCCTTCGCTCGACGAGATGGTGCACGTGGCCCGCGAGATGCAGCGCGAGGGCCTGGACCTGCCGCTGATGATCGGCGGCGCCACCACCTCGCGCGCCCACACGGCGGTGAAGATCGCGCCGGCCTTCGACGGCACCACGGTGTACGTCAAGGACGCCTCGCGGGCCGTCGGCGTGGCGCAGAACCTGACCTCGCCGCAGCTGCGCGAGGCCTTTGCGCAGCAACTGCGCGAGGATTACGCCCAGGCCCGCAGCCGCCATGCCGCCAAACAGCAGCGCGGCAAGCTGCTGCCGCTGGCCCAGGCGCGCGCCAACGCCTTTCGCACCGACTGGGCGGCGTATCGGCCGGTGCCGCCGCGGCAGCCGGGCATCAGCGTGCTGGACGACATCGACCTGGCCGAACTGGTGCCCTACATCGACTGGACGCCGTTTTTCCAAGCCTGGGAGCTGGCCGGCCGCTACCCGAAAATCCTCGACGACGCGGTGGTCGGCGAGCAGGCGCGCCAGCTGCTGGCCGACGCCAAGGCCATGCTGCAGCGCCTGATCGGCGAGCGCTGGCTGCGCGCCCGCGCGGTGGTCGGCCTGTTTGCGGCCAACGCCATCGGCGACGACATCGAGCTGTACACCGACGACACGCGCAGCACGGTGCTGGCCACGCTGCACCACCTGCGCCAGCAGCAGGAAAAACCGGCCGGCGTGCCGAACCTGTGCCTTGCCGATTACCTCGCGCCGCGTGACAGCGGCGTGCCGGACTGGCTGGGCGCGTTCGCCTGCACCGCCGGCATCGGCATCGATGCGCACGTGGCGCGCTTCGAGGCGGCGCACGACGACTACAGCGCCATCCTGCTCAAGGCCCTGGCCGACCGCCTGGCCGAGGCGCTCGCCGAGCGCCTGCACCAGCGCGTGCGCACCCAGCTGTGGGGCTATGCCGCCGGCGAAACGCTCGACAACGACGCCCTGATCGACGAGCAGTACCAGGGCATCCGCCCCGCACCGGGCTACCCCGCCTGCCCCGAGCACACCGAAAAAGCCACGCTGTGGCAACTGCTGGATGCCGAGCGCAACGCCGGCATGACCATCACCGAGCATTTCGCCATGCTGCCGACGGCGGCCGTCAGCGGCTGGTACATCGCCCACCCGCAGGCGCGCTACTTCGGCGTCGGCGACATCGGCCGCGATCAGGTCGAGGACTACGCCCGGCGCAAGGGCTGGACGCTGGCACAGGCCGAGCGCTGGCTGGCGCCGAATCTGGGCTACGAGCCCTGACGGGGCGGCGCTGACTCCGCGGGTCGACAGTCGAACGGCAACTCAGCGGGCACGGCATACGGCCTGCTGGTGTCGATGACGATCGCCAGCGCCTGCTCGTCAGCACCGAGCGGCCGATAGCGCGCGCGCTGCGCGTCGAGCACGGCCAGATTCGCCTCCGAAGCATCGCCGGCCTGGGCGGCACGGCGCTCCACCCGCTCGCGCAGCACATCCGGCGGGGCGCTGCAGGCAAGGATGCGAAACGGCACGGCAAGACTCGCCGCCAGGCGTGCGAAGCGCCGGCGTTCGCCGGCAGCCAGGAAGCTGGCGTCCACCAGCACCGGCCAGCCGGCGCGAAGCAGCCGCCGCGCCAGACGCGCCAGATGCCGATAGGTGGCGGCGCTGAGCTTGGCCCGGTAAGCGCCCTGATCGATCCCGGAGCCGGTACGCGCACCCGGCCCGAGTCCCAGCAGGCGCTTGCGCTCCACGTCCGAGCGCAAGCGGATCAGCGGCAGCCGTTCGGCCAGCCAGTCGGCGTAATGCGTCTTGCCGGAGCCGGCCAGGCCGTGGGTGATGGCCAGCCACGGCTGGCGCGGGCGGATCAGCGTTTCGGCCAGGCGCAGGCAGCCGATGCACTCGCGCAGGGCCTGAAAACGCAGACCGGGCGCCTGCGCCCCGGCCGCGCGCAGGCGGGCCACCTTGGCCCGCACCAGCGCCCGGTAGACCTCGAAAAAGTCGACCAGTGGCACGCCGCCATAGTCGCCGGTGGCCTGCAGGTAGCGGTCGCGGACCCGCCGGGCCAGGTCCGGTCGGCCACGGCGGGCCAGGTCCATGGTCAGGAAGGCCAGCTCGCCGTGTACGTCCTGCCAGCGCAGGGCGGGGTCGAATTCGATGGCGTCGAACGGCACAGGGTGGCCGTCCAGCCAGACGATGTTGCCAAGGTGCAGGTCGCCGTGACATTCGCGCACCCGGCCGTCGATCCGGCGCCGCACCAGCAGCGCGCGGCGGCGCCGGTATTCGGCCTCGGTCCAGGCGGCGAGGCGATCCAGTCGCGCGCGGCTGCGTGGACTGGCACCGTCACGCAAGGCGGTGAAGTTATCGCGGGCGGCTTGCACAAGATCGCCGGGGCGGCCGTAGGGCGAGCCAACCGGCGCCGGTGGTAGGCGCCGGTGAAAGGCCGCGATGCACTCGGCCAGCGCATCGATGTGGGCGCCTTCGAGGTGGCCGCCTGCGAGCAGGCAATCGAGCGACGCCTCCGGCGGGAAGCGACGCATTTCGACCGCCCAGTCGATAGCCCGGCCGCTGCCGCCCGGGCGCGGGGCCGCGACTGTGCCGGTGATCGGCATGACGGAAAGATAGAGCTCCGGCGCCAGGCGCCGGTTCAGGCGCAGTTCTTCCCGGCAGAAGTGCCGGCGCTGACGCAGACGGGTGAAGTCCAGAAAGCCTAGATTGACCGGCTTTTTGAGTTTGTAGGCGCGCTGCGCGGTCAGCAGCACGGCCGAGATGTGGGTTTCGACGACCCTGACCGGGCCGGCTTCGCGGGCCAGTGTGTCGACCAGCGCGTCCAGCATGCGCCGCCAGCGGGCGCCAGGCTGAGGGCGGGTGGCAGCGCGTTCGGTTGCCACCCGCCCCCCAATTCAGGACGTCTTGATGTCGATTTTCTTCACCTTGCTGTGCGCTTCGGCGCTCTTGGGCACGCTGACGCTGAGCACGCCCTTGCTGAAGTTGGCGCTGGCCGTGCCGGCGTCGGCATCCGGTGGCAGGCGAAAGCTGCGCGTGAAGCTACCGTAGCTGCGTTCGGTCAGGTGGTAGCCCTTGTCCTTTTCTTCCCGCTCGGCGCGCTTCTCGCCGCGCACGGTGAGCAGGTCATCCTGCACCTCGATCGAGATGTCCTTCTCGTCGATGCCGGGCAGCTCGGCGCTGATCAGGTAGCGGTCATCCTGTTCCTTGATGTCCACCGCCGGCATCAGGTCGCCGCCGGTCAGACTCCGCAGCGGTTCGATGTCCAGCGGCCGGCGCAGCGAAGCCCAGCGCGGAAAATCGGCGAAGAAATCATCGAACAGGCTATCCCAGCGATCGCGCAGGGTGCTCAGCTGTCGGCTGGCGCCGGTCGCCGGGGTGGATTTCCTGACTTCGACCTGGGTGGATTTTTCAGCCATGGCACGTCTCCTCGGGGATGGGCGGAACTGCCGCCCGCAGAGGTGGACAAGCCTAGGCGGTCGCTCCCGGCGCGCCCATGATCCGAATCAGCTGGCGCGCCGGGAGACTGGGAATCACTTCAGGGACGGCAGTTTCTGCCAGGCCGGACGGGCCGCCACGCGGTTCAGCCAGGCCATGATGTTCGGGTACTGGTCCACGCCGAGCTGCTTGTAGATGTCGGCCAGCAGCAGCACGGTGGAGACGTTGATGTCGGCCACGCTGAAGCGGTTACCGACCAGGTAGTCCTTGCCGGCCAGGCTGTCGTTGAGCACGCGCAGCGGCGCCGGCAGCGTGTCGGTGGCCTCCTTGGCCAGCTCCGGACGACGCTTTTCCGGCGGATACAGCATGGCGTGGCGCAGGTAGTTGACGACGTAGATTTCCATCTCCAGCGACGCCCACAGCGCCCACTGGAAAACCCGCCCTTCGTCCTCGACGCTGGCCGGCCACAGGCTGCCCTGGCCGAATTTCTTGGCCAGGTACATGGCGATCGCCATCGATTCCCAGAGGATGAAATCACCATCCTGCAGCACCGGCACATGGCCGTTGGGATTGATCTTGAGGAACTCGGGCGTGCGCGACTCGCCGGCTCCCTGGTTGGTCTTGACGTGCTCGTAGGGCACGCCGAGTTCTTCGAGCGTCCACAGGCAGCGCTGGGCGCGCGACATGTACTGGCCGTAAAGCTTGAGCATCGGTGAGTCTCCTCGGGTGGGTGTTGGCAAGCCGCGCAAGCGTGGCATGGTGCACGCGCACAGCGCAAGCCGGCGCAGCCGCCTGATGTAGCATTTGCCAGCATGGACCGCTTCGACCGCATCTACCGCCTGTACACGCTGTTCACGACCAGCCGCGAGGCGCGTTCGGCCGCCTCGCTGCAGGCCGACCTCGGCTGCTCGCGGGCCACCTTAATGCGGGCCATCGCCGAGCTGCGCGACCTGCTGGGCACGCCCCTGGTGTGGGACAGCGCCGCCCGCGGCTATCGGCTGGACGGCGCGGCGCCCCGCGCACAGTTGCCCGGATTGTGGTTCTCGGCCGATGAATTGCAGGCGCTGCTGCTGGCCCAGAAGCTGCTGTCCGGGCTCGGCGAAGGCCTGATACCGGACCAGATCGACGCCCTTCGCGGACGCATCATGACCCTGCTGGCGCACGGCGGCGTGGCGCCGCAGCGCGCCGCCGAGGCGCTGCGCATCCTGCCGCTGGGTGGCCGCAGCTGCGATCCAGTGATATTCCGACAGGCGGTGGCGAGCACCCTGGCCGGGCGTCGAATCGAAATTCGCTACCTGGCCCGCAGCAGCGGGGAAATCAGCACCCGGCTGGTCAGCCCGCAGCGGCTGGTGCGCTACCGCGACAACTGGTACCTGGATGCCTGGTGCCACTGGCGCGGGGCGCTGCGCAGTTTTGCGATCGACGCCATCGAGGCCCTGCAGGCCACCGATGATCCGGCGCAGGACATTCCCCAGACGGAACTGGACGCGCACTTCGGGGCCGCCTACGGCATTTTCGCCGGACCTGCGCCGCAACAGGCAGTGCTGCGCTTTGCCGCCAGTCGGGCGCGCTGGGTGGCGGCCGAGCGCTGGCATCCGGCGCAGTTCGGGCGCTGGCTGGAGGATGGCCGCTACGAACTGGTGGTGCCCTACGGCGACCCGACCGAGCTGATCCTGGACATCCTGCGCTACGGGCCGCAGGTGGAAGTGCTGGAACCGCCGTCCCTGCGCGCCGAGGTTTCTGCCCGGCTGCGTGAAGCGGCGGCGCTGTACGCGGGGGATGGGATCAGCTGAGGTCGACGGCCGGTCAGTCGCCGAACAATTTGCGCCCGCGGCGACGGGCGCGGTGCTTGCGCTCCAGCTGACTGGGGGTGAGCACGTTCACGCGCCCGGCGTACGGGTTCTCGCCCTGCTTGGTGACGATGCGTACCGGCGTGCCGGTCAGGCCCAGCGCCTCGCGAAAGCTGTTTTCCAGGTAGCGCAGGTAATTGGGCGGCAGCTTGTCCACCTGCGTGCCGTGGATGACGATGGTCGGCGGCGCGTGGCCGCCCTGGTGGGCATAGCGCAGCTTGGCGCGGCGGCCGGCGGCCATCGGCGGCGGATTGGCGGCGACGATGGTCTCCAGCAAACGCGTCAGTTCCGAAGTCGGCGCGCGCGCCAGTGCGCTGTGCTGCACGGCAAACGCGGCCTTGGTGAGGGCTTTCACGCCGCGACCGTTCTTGGCGCTGATGAACTCGATCGGCGCGAACTCGACGAACGGCAGCCGGCGCCGCACTTCCATCCGCAGCGCCTTGCGCGCGGCATCGTCCAGCGTGTCGGACTTGTTCACCGCCAGCACCAGGCCGCGCCCGCGCTGCAGCGCCTGGCCGGCGATGTGCGCGTCCTGCTCGCTGACGCCAAGCTCGCCGTCCAGCATCAGGATCACCACCTGCGCCTGGTCGATGGCCTGCAGGGTCTTGATGACGCTGAATTTTTCGATGGCTTCGTGCACCTGCGCCTTGCGCCGCAGGCCGGCGGTATCCAGCAGCACGCATTCGCGCCCATCCAGCACCACCGGCACGCGCACGCAGTCGCGGGTGGTGCCCGGCAACGGGCTTTCGATCAGGCGCTGCTGGCCGAGCAGGCGGTTGATCAGCGTGGATTTGCCGGCGTTGGGCCGACCGACGACGGCAAACACCGGCCGCGGGTCGGCTTCTTCCTCGGCCGCCGGCTCGTCATCCGGAAAACCCGCCAGCACGGTCTCCAGCAGCTCGGCCACGCCATGGCCGTGGCTGGAGGAGATTGGCCACGGATCGCCCAGGCCGAGCTCGAAAAAATCGGCGCGTACCAGCTCGGCATCGAGATGCTCGGCCTTGTTGACCGCCAGCCACACCGGCTGGCCGAGGCCGCGCAGGGTGTTGGCAATGCTGCGGTCGTCGGCGGTCAGACCGCCACGGCCATCGACCACCAGGATCACCGCGTCGGCCTCCTGCGCCGCCATCAGCGCCTGGGCGCTGACCTTGCCCGACAGTTCCGGGTCTTCGCCCAGCATGCCGCCGGTGTCGACCACCCAGAACGGGCGCTCGCCCAGGCGCCCGGCGCCGACCAGGCGGTCGCGGGTGACGCCCGGAAAATCCGCCACCAGCGCGTCGCGACTGCGCGTGAGGCGGTTGAACAGGGTCGATTTGCCGACGTTAGGTCGACCCAGCAGGGCGATTACGGGTGTCACGGCAGTGCTCAGTTGGCCGGTCGCAGGGCATACAGGCGCCCTCCTTCGGACAGGAAGTAGGCCACGCCATCACGCACGTACGGCGTCAGCAGGAAGGCATCCTTGGTCGGCCGCGTGCGTCCGACCAGCGTACCGTCATCGGCCCTCAGCCAGTGCACGTAGCCTTCGATGTCGGCGACGGCAAGGTAAGAACCCACCACCGCCGGGGCCGTCAGGTGGCGCCCCTTGAGCGCGTCCTGCTCCCAGTAGACGGCGCCGCTGCGCTGATCGAAGGCACTGATCTTGTCATCGGTGTCGACGCCGTAGACGTTGAAGCTGTCTGCCGCCAGGGCGGTATCGCACGACAGCTCGCGCGCCCAGCCGACCGTGCCGGTGGCCAGTTCGATGGCGCTGGCGCGTCCCTGATAGGCGCCCGCGAATACTGCGCTGCCTTCGATCACCGGCTGGCAGTCGGCATCGACCATGCGTTCCAGCTCGGTGCGCCCGCGCGGCTGCACGATCGGCGTGTCCCAGGCCTCGCGGCCGGTGTGCAGATCGACGGCCACCAGATGTCCGTCGGCAAAGCCGTGCACGGCCAGTGTCGGGGTGGTCAGGGGGGCGCTGCCGCCGCGCAGCGACAGCGTGGGCACATCGCGCTCGATGCTCCACTTGCGGGCGCCGTCGGCGCTGCTGAGGCCATACAGGTGGCCATCGCCGGTGGCGACCACCACCACGCCATCACGCGCAGTTGGCGGCGCCAGAATCTCGCTTTCCAGCGGCACGCGCCAGCGTTCCTTGCCATCGGTCGCCGCGAGCGCGATCAGCTCGCCATTGGCCGTACCGACCAGCACCAGGCCGTCGCCGGCGCCAACGCCGCCGGTGATGTCATCCTCGAGGCCGGCCTTCCACAGGCGCTTGCCGTCCGCCAGGGCATGGGCGAACACGTCGCGCCGGGACTGGCCGAGTGTGTAGACGACCTCGCCATCGAAGGCCGGCCAGGGTTTCGGATAGCCATCCGGCGTGCCGTCGGTGATGCGGTGCTCGGCCAGCACCTCGACGGTGATCGAACCGGTCAGTTCCGGCAGCTCGGCCGTGATTTCCGGCTTGTCGTTGGCGGTCAGGCGCCCGGCGACGGACTCGCCGGCCCGGTTCACCCCGCGCACGGCCCCCTTGCCCAGACTGGACACGGTGCCACAAGCCGCGAGCGCAGTGGCCAGCAGGCCGATGGCCAGGAAGCGCACCGGCATTGAAAGGGTTGCATGGATCATGGCTGGCCCAGCGCATCGAGCTTGAGTTTGATCAGCGCTGCCTGTCCGGACTCGGGCGGCAACCCGGCCAGCGCCTCCTGATAAGCCTGGCGCGCGTCCTGCAGTCGGTCCTGGGCACGGGCGATGTCACCCCTGAGTTCGGCCAGGGCCGGCGAGGTGGCCGGGATGTCCTTGCCCAGTGCATCCTGCGCAGCCTGCGCCTTGCCCTGGTCCAGCAGCAGGCGCGCCAGGCGCAGGCTGGCCAGTGCCCGGTCGGTCGGCTCACCGGCATGTTCCACCACCCAGCGCAAGTGTTGCTCGGCCATGTCGAGCTTGCCTGCCTCGACCGCCTGCTTGGCCTGCGCCAGGGCGACGAAGCTCGCATAGCTGGTGCGCGGATACTGCGCGCGCAACTGCGCGGCCAGGGCGTCGGCCGTCTGCCCGGCCGGCGGCTGCTGATAGGCGGCGAACAGTGCCGCCGCCTCGGTCGCCTGGCGCTGCTGATAACTGCCGTAAAAATGCTTGCCCAGCAGCCCGGCCAGCACGGCCACGATGACGACTGTCAGCAGGCGTCCGTACTGGTCCCACAGGCGGCGCAGGTGTTCGATCTGATCGGCGTCGGCGGTGCTCATGGTCGTTCCTGGGCGGCGAGGCGGGTAACGGTGGCGTGGATGGTGTCGCGGGGCACGGTTTCCTGGGTCGTCACGGCGGCGCGCAGCATGCGCACGGTGATCGTGCCGCCCGCCAGCTCGTCCTCACCCAGAATCAGCGCCACGCGGGCGCCGGCCTTGTCGGCGCGCTGGACCTGCTTGCCGAAGTTGCCGGCCGAGTGGTCCAGCAGGACGGTCGGTGCATCCGCTGCCGCGCGCAGCTGCTGGGCGAGCAGCATGGCTTGCGCCCGGCAGGCGCCCGGCGCGGAAACCAGGTACCAGATCTCGCGGGGCGTGGCCGGATCGATGCCGCTGGCGGCCAGCAGATCGAGCAGGCGCTCCAGACCCAGCGCAAAGCCGATGGCCGGCGTGGCGCGCCCGCCGAGCTGTTCGACCAGCGTGTCGTAGCGGCCACCGGCGCAGACCGTACCCTGCGCGCCCAGCGCATCCGTGACCCACTCGAACACCGTGCGGCCGTAGTAATCCAGGCCGCGCACCAGGCGCGGGTTGACCGTATAGGCCACGCCGAGTGCATCCAACAGGGCACACAGGCGCTCGAAATGCGCCCGCGAGTCGACGTCCAGGTGCTCCGGCAGGCTCGGCGCGGCGGCGATGAGCGCCGTCAGGTCCGGATTCTTGCTGTCCAGGATGCGCAGCGGGTTGGTGTCGAGGCGGCGCAGGCTGTCGGCGTCGAGCGCCGCCTGGTGATCGCGAAAATAGGCCTGAAGCCGGTCGCGGTAGGCGGCGCGGGCCTCGCGCGAGCCGAGCGAGTTGATCTCCAGCCGCAGCCCGGACAGGCCAAGCTCGCGCCAGAACTGCGCGGTCATGCCGATCAGCTCGGCATCCAGCTCCGGCTCGGCGCTGCCGAAACACTCGGCACCCAACTGGTGGAACTGCCGGTAGCGGCCGCGCTGCGGGCGCTCGTGGCGGAACATCGGCCCCTGATACCACAGCCGCAGCAGCTGACCCTGGAACAGACCGTGCTCGATGCCGGCGCGTACAACGCCAGCGGTGCCTTCCGGGCGCAGCGTGAGGCTGTCGCCGTTGCGGTCCAGGAAGGTGTACATCTCCTTCTCGACGATGTCGGTGACCTCGCCGATGGTGCGCGCGAACAGCTCGGTCGGCTCCACCAGCGGCAGGCGGATTTCCTCGTAGCCGTACCGGGCCAGCACCGCCTGCAGGCGCTGTTCGGCGCCGCGCCAGCGCGGGCTGTCTGCGGGCAACAGGTCGTTCATGCCGCGTACGGCCTGGAGCTTGGCAACCATGATCGGTATCAGGGAGTCGTGGCGGGCGGCACAGCGCCGGACGGCGATGTGCCGGGGAATTCGGAAGCCGCCTGCGGCGGCCGGGTGCCCAGCGTCATGCGCACCACATGCTGGTCGGCCGGCAACGTGACCGGCTCGCCATTGTAGAAAACGTCGACCGCCGGCGCGTTGCCGAGCAACACCCGCAGCGGCGGCTGTCCGCGCACGGTGCGTTCCGGACCCGGGCTGACCAGTTCGTAAACGAGGCGCCGGCCGGCGTGGTCAGTGACTTCCACCCAGCTGACGGCCCGGCTGCGCAGGCGCAGTTCAGCCTCGCCCTGGCCGGCAGCATCAGAAGCGTGCGCGGCGAGCTGCTGGCCGGCTCCCGGCGACGGCGACGGTGCCGCTTCGGCCGCCGCAGCCGGCGTCGCCTCAGTGGCGACGACCTGATCTGCACTCGCGCTCGGAGAGTCGGCAATCGCCTCCACCGGCGGCGGGCTTTCCGGCACGGCATCGAGCCGCGGCGGCTCGGCCGGCACAACACTCGAATCGGCATGCACGGGCGCGGGCTCACCATCCGCTACCGGCGGCTCGCGTCCGGCACCGGCCCAGATGGCTGCCAACACCGCGGACGCCAGCACGACCAGCAGCCCACCCACGCGCACCAGCCGGGGGCGCCCGGGGTGCAGTTCGGGAGCACGGCGCAGGGGCGTGGTATGCCCATCGGCTGACGCCGGCCGGAAACCGCGCAACAGGGCCTGCTCGTCCAGTCCCAGCAGGATCGCGTAGTTGCGCAGCTGCCCGCGGGCGTAGGTGGCTGCCCCAAACGGCGCGTAGTCGCCGGCTTCCAGAGCCTCGATCAGTGGCGCACGCAGGCGCAGCCGGTTGGCGGCTTCCGCCGTCGACCAACCGCGCCCGAGGCGGGCCTGGCGCAGCTGCTCGCCGATCGAAGCGGCAGCCGCCGGCGCCGCGTCATGCTCCACGTCCACGGTCAATGCAGCTCTTGCGCTTCGCGCGAATCGGGGAAACGGTTCTTGAGCAACATGCGGTAGCTGGCAGCCCGGTCCAGGTCGCCGAGAGCCGTTTCCACCTGGATCCCCAGCGCCAACCCGGCCGGCGTCTGACCGGCGCTGCGGACATAGCGGGCCAGATGCTCACGGGCGGTGCGGGCGTCGCCTTTCTTGAACTGAAGGTCGGCCAGCATCAGGCTGGCCGTTGCAAAGCCCGGGTCCAGCTGCACGGCGGTCGCCAGGTCGATCTGGGCACGTTCGCCGTCGCCGTGGCGTAGCGCGCACTCGGCGGCGTTGGTATAGGCCAGGGCCGGGGTCTGGTAAAGCGGGTTCGCAATGGCGCAGCGAAACTGCGCGTCCGCTTCGCGCGCCTTGCCCTGACCGCACAGGTATACCCCGTAGTTGTTGCGGATTTCGGGGTCGCTGGGCGACAAGGCCAGCGCGCGCTGGTAATGCTCCTCGGCCACCTGCGGTTTGCCCAGCCGCAGCTGCAGCAAGGCCATGGCGGCATGCGCGCTGGCGTTGCGCGGGTTCAGCTGCAGGCTCTGCTCCAGCTCCCGCAGCGCCACATCGAGCGCCCCCTCCTGCAGGTAACCTGCGCCCAGCGCCATGCGCAGCTCGGACAGGCGCTCGTTCTTGCTCAGCTTGCGCTCCGGATCGCTGGCAACACGGCTGCAGGTGTCCATGTCGATCGCCAGTTCACCGCCGGACGCGTCCCGCAGCGCCGGATCGCGCGTGCTGGCGCAACCGGCCAGGACCAGGGCGGCGATCGAGACTGCGACCTGCCTGGGCATCGGACTCAGACCACCACAGGCACGTGCGTGCTGCGCCGCTGGCGCGGCAGCACCTTGCCCGCAAGCTGACCACAGGCGCCGTCGATGCCGTCGCCGCGGGTCTTACGGACCGTGGCGACCAGGCCGTGACGCAGCACCTCGTCGCGGAATTTCGCGACCGCCTCCGGGGGCGAGGTCTCGTAGGGCAGGCCGGCGACCGGGTTGTACGGAATCAGGTTGACCTTGGCCGGCACGCGCGCGAGCAGCTTGGCCAATGCCTTGGCCTGCGCCGGGTGGTCGTTGACGCCGGCCAGCAGCGTGTACTCGAAGGTGACGCGGCGGCGATCGTCCCCGGCCACGTAACGGCGGCAGGCGTCCAGCAGTTCGGCGATCGGGTAGCGCCGGTTCAGCGGCACCAGTTCGTCACGCAGCGCGTCGTCCGGCGCATGCAGCGACACGGCCAGCGCCACCGGGCATTCCTCGCGCAGGCGGTCGATCATCGGCACCACGCCGGCGGTGCTGACCGTAACGCGCCGCTTGGACAGACCGTAGGCCAGGTCGTCCAGCAGCACGCGGATGGCGGCCACCACGTTGTCGAAGTTCAGCAGCGGCTCGCCCATGCCCATGAACACGACGTTGGTGATGGGCTTCTCACGCACCGGGTGCGGCGGCAGCAGCCGGCTGGCGGTCCACATCTGGCCCAGGATCTCGCCCGTGCTCAGGTTGCGGTTGAAGCCCTGCTGGGCGGTCTGGCAGAAGCTGCAGTTGAGCTGGCAGCCGACCTGCGAGGACACGCACAGCGTGCCGCGGCGCGTCTCGGGGATGTACACCGTCTCGATGGCACTGCCGCCGGGCAGGCGCAGCAGCCATTTGCGGGTGCCGTCCGCCGCCTGCTGGTCGGCAGTGACTTCAGGCACCCGAATTTCGGTTTCCTGCGCCAGCCGTTCGCGCAGCGCCTTGCTCAAATTGGTCATGGCCGCGAAATCGTCGCAGCCACGCGCATGCAGCCACTGCAGCAGCTGATCGGCCCGAAACGGCTTCTCGCCCAGCTGCGTCAGCAAACCGGCCAGACCCGGGCGATCCAGGTCCAGCAGGTTGGGTTTGGTGCAGGTCGCGTCCAAGACGTCCGGGGCTTAGCGCGTGCGCGGGCAGATTTGCCCGGGCTCGAAGAAATAGGCGATCTCGGTCGCGGCATTCTCGACGCTGTCGGAACCGTGAACGGCGTTTTCTTCGATGTTGCTGGCAAAGTCGGCGCGAATGGTGCCCGGCGCGGCCTTGGCCGGATCGGTGGCACCCATCAGCTCGCGGTGTCTGGCAACCGCGTTGTCGCCCTCCAGCACCTGGATCATTACCGGGCCGGTGGTCATGAAGGCGACCAGGTCCTTGAAGAACGGCCGCTCGCGATGCACGGCGTAGAAGCCCTCGGCACGCTCGCGGCTCAGATGCTCCATGCGGGCGGCGATGATCTTCAGGCCGGCCTGCTCGAAACGGGAATAGATGGCGCCAATGACGTTCTTGGCGACGGCATCGGGCTTGATGATGGACAGGGTGCGTTCAGTGGCCATGGTGTGATTCAGGATGGGGTAGACGGGAGATTTCAAGGGCGGCGAATTCTAACAGCTTGTCGGTGCCCCGCCCGGACGCGTTGACCCTCCGCCGAGCCGCGCTGTATAGTTCGCGCCCCGCGCAACGGTGCGGGCCAGGCGAAATCTCGGGGTATGGCGCAGTCTGGTAGCGCGCCAGCTTTGGGTGCTGGATGTCGGGAGTTCGAATCTCTCTACCCCGACCAGTTCGTCGCGGCAGGATTGGGGCAGGTTTCGGGTTCGCTGCGCCCGTAGCTCAGCCAGGACAGAGCAACGGCCTTCTAAGCCGTCGGTCGCAGGTTCGAATCCTGCCGGGCGCGCCATGTCGCCACAGGTTTATGGTGAGCGTAGCTCAGTCGGTAGAGCCCCGGATTGTGATTCCGGTGGTCGTGGGTTCGATCCCCATCGCTCACCCCAGTTTGATGCCAGTTTGATGTTTGATGTTTGAGTTTCGGGCCGCTAGCTCAGTTGGTAGAGCAGCTGACTCTTAATCAGCGGGTCGTAGGTTCGAGCCCTACGCGGCCCACCATTAAGAACAAGGGGTTAGGCTCACGCCTGACCCCTTTTTTGTTGGGTTTTTCGTGCTGCGGTGGCCTCCGCGGTGAACCTGCCCAGCTTCTTCATGGGCCGGCTGATCCAGGCCGACTATCCGCGCACCACCGCCATCGCCTTCACTGCCGCGGGCAACAACTTCGAGCAGGCCATCGCCGTGGCCGTCGCCTCGTTCGGCCTGGCCTCGCCGGTCGCCTTCACCACGGTGATCGGGCCGTGCCGGTGCTCATCCTGCTGGTGCAGCTTGCCTTGCGGCTGGGCCGCCGGTGGCGGCTCAGCGGCGCGCCTTCCCCTGCCACCCCATCGAGGCCGTGACATGAGCCAGATCACCATCTACCACAACCCCGCCTGTGGCACCTCGCGCAACGTGCTGGCCCTGATCCGCAACAGCGGCGAGGAGCCCACGATCATCGAGTATCTGAAGACGCCACCCGACCGTGAAACGCTGCACCGCCTGATCGCCGCGATGGGCATACCGGTGCGCGCGCTGCTGCGCGCGAAAGGCACGCCCTACGCCGAACTCGGCCTCGATGATCCGAAATGGAGCGACGAGCAATTGATCGACTTCATGCTTGAACACCCCATCCTCATCAACCGGCCCATCGTCGTCACGCCGCTGGGCACACGGCTGTGCCGACCTTCGGAAACCGTGCTGGACATTCTTCCCCAGCCCCAGCGTGGCGCATTCAACAAGGAAGACGGCGAAGCCGTCGTCGATGCGGGAGGCCGCCGTGTCTGAGTCCAGCATCGACCTGCCCAATATCGACAGCGCGCTGTTCCAGCAACCCGATGCCCAGCGGCTGCTGGCACCCCGGCGCGCCACGCACGCGCCGCGCTTCCTGCTGCTCTACGGCTCGCTGCGCGAACGCTCATACAGCCGCCTGGCTGCCGAAGAAGCGGCGCGCATCCTGCGGGCGCTCGGCGGCGAGACGCGTATGTTCAACCCCTCGGGCCTGCCGCTGGTGGACGATGCCCCCGCCGATCACCCGAAGGTCAGGGAACTGCACGAGCTGGTGCAATGGGCCGAAGGCTTGGTGTGGAGTTCGCCCGAGCGCCACGGCGCGATGACCGGCCTGATGAAGACGCAGATCGACTGGATTCCGCTATCCATCGGCGTAGTGCGCCCCACCCAAGGCAAGACGCTGGCGGTCATGCAGGTCTCGGGTGGCTCACAGTCCTTCAACGCGGTCAACCAGATGCGCCTGTTGGGCCGCTGGATGCGGATGCTGACGATCCCTAACCAGTCCTCGGTTGCCAAGGCATACCAAGAGTTCGACGAGGCCGGGCGCATGAAGCCCTCGCCCTACTACGACCGCATCGTGGATGTGATGGAAGAACTGATGAAGTTCACGCTGCTCACCCGCGACGTGGCGCCGTATTTGGTGGATCGCTACAGCGAGCGCAAGGAAAGTGCCGAGGCTTTGGCGCAACGGATGCGGCAAGACGCCCTTTGACCAAGCGCTGGGGAACCACTGATCAATCCCTCGCCGCCGAAGGCATGACCGAAGGAAAGGCACGATGCCCCAACGCATCGATCGCGCAGGCGATTGAAATGGCGTGAGTCTCTAGCGGGCGCCCCGCGAAAGACGTTCTCGAAAAGCCTCCCGGAAAACGCCGCCCGGCGCCCTGCCCGGCCGGCAGCTCGGTGCGCCAGTCCAAGGCAAGGGGAGCGATTCCAGCGAAGGGTCCTGTGAGCGCCGGTGGGATCATCAGGACATGACCGTGACGCTCAAGACTCCGGGGCTCCTGAATCTGGTCTCAGGCGCCTGTGCGGATTGGAAAGGACCGGCGCCGCCAAAATCGATGGCTGCAAGCTGCCGATCCTGTCAGCCATCGGACAACTGTAGAGCCCGGCTATGCCAGGCGATCAGCGCGCGCCGTATGCGCCGCTATCGAGCCGGCCCATCCCCCGGCTTGCGCTTGGGGTAGCCGGTCTTGGCCTTCGGCTTGAAGGCCTTGTCGCCGGCCGGCCGCGGCTTGAACGGTCGCGGGGCGCCTTCCGCTGCCGGGCCGCGCGACGGGCGCGGACTCTTGTAGGGATTGGCAATCGGCGCGCCGTCGGCGACGCGGCTGATGGCCAGCGGCTGGCCGGCCACGCGGGTGCGCTTCAGGATCGCCATCAGGTCTTTCGGCAAGCCTTGCGGCAGGTCGACCGTGCTGTGGTGGTCGTAGATTTCGATGCGGCCGATGAACTTGCTGTCGAGGCCGATCTCGTTGGCGATGGCGCCGACCAGGTTCGACGGCTTCATACCGTGGCTGCTGCCGACCTCCACCCGGTACGACTCCAGGTGCTCGTCGGGGGCGGGGGCACCACGCGGCGGGCGGCGCTCGCCGGGGGCGCTGTCACGGAAGCGCTCACGCGTCGGGGCCGGGCCATCCTGCCGCGGTTTGAATGCCTTCGGTTGCGGCCGTTCGGGCGCCAGCAGCAGGGGCTCGCTGCCCTGTACCACCACCGCCAGGGCGGCTGCGATGTCGATCGGCTCGAGGGATTTTTCCTGCGCGTAGTCGCCCAGCAGGCGCCTGAACAGGGCCACGGTGTCGGCGTTCTCGGCCTTCGCCAGGGCCTCGTCGATGCGGCCCATGAAGCGCCCGATGCGGCGCTGGTTGACGGCCTCCACGCCCGGCAGGGGCATTTCCTCGATGCGCTGACGGGTGGCGCGCTCGATGGCCTGCAGCATGCGCGCCTCGCGTGGGGCCACGAACAGGATCGCCTCGCCGCTGCGCCCGGCCCGGCCGGTGCGGCCGATGCGGTGCACGTAGGCTTCGGTGTCGTAGGGGATGTCGTAGTTGATGACGTGGCTGATGCGCTCCACGTCCAGGCCGCGGGCGGCCACGTCGGTCGCCACCACCAGGTCGAGCTGGCCGGACTTCAGACGATTGACGGTGTGTTCGCGCTGCGCCTGGGCGATGTCGCCGGACAGCGGCGCGGCGGCGAAACCTTGCGCGTTCAGATAATCGGCAAGTTCCTGGGTTTCGATCTTGGTGCACACGAAGATCAGCACGCCCTCGTGCGGCGTGGTCTCGAGGATGCGCGTCAGGGCCTCGCGCTTGGGCACGCCGCCACCGACGCTCCAGTAGCGCTGATTGATGGTCTCGGCGGTGGTGGTGCGGACCTTGATCGACACTTCCTGCGGATCGCGCAGGTGTTTCTGGGCGATGCGCTTGATGGGCGCCGGCAGCGTGGCCGAGAACAGCGCCAGCTGGCGCGTGGCCGGTGTCTCGGACAGGATGAACTCGACGTCGTCGATGAAGCCCATGCGCAGCATTTCGTCGGCTTCGTCCAGCACCAGCGCCGACAGGCCCGACAGATCCAGCGAGCCGCGGGTCATGTGGTCCATCACCCGCCCCGGCGTGCCGACTACCACGTGCGCGCCACGGCGCAGGCCCTGCAGCTGCTCGCGGTAGCCCTGGCCGCCGTAGATGGCCATTACCCGCACGCCCGGCAGGTGTGCGCCATAGCGGCCGAAGGCCTCGGCCACCTGCAGCGCCAGCTCGCGCGTGGGCGCCAGCACCAGCACCTGCGTGGTGTTCTTGGCGGGGTCGATCCTGGCCAGCAAGGGCAGGGCGAAGGCCGCCGTCTTGCCGGTGCCGGTCTGCGCCTGGCCGAGCACGTCGCGGCCGGCCAGCAGGTGCGGAATGATGCGGGCCTGGATCGGCGACGGGGTTTCGTAACCCAGCTCGGTCACTGCCTGCAGCAGGGCCGGCGGCAGGTCCAGGTCGGCAAAGGTCGGCTCGGCGGCCGGTTCGGTGCTCATGATTTTCGATACCAGTGGAAAAAAAACGGATCGCCACGGCGCGGGGCAGTATGCAGCCGGCGGCGCAAAATACATTCGGTCAGTGGAACCGCCACCCCGTGGGAGCGGCGCCCCCGCCGCGAATCTTCAGTTCAACTATTCGGCCCGAGGGCGGGCCTCCCACGGGGTGGCGAATCCTCGGTTCAACCGTTCGGCCCGAGGGCGGGCCTCCCACGGGGTGGCGAATCCTCGGTTCACCCATTCGGCCCGGGGGCGGGCCTCCCACACGACACAAAGCCAATCAATGCTCGCGCGTGGCCAGGAAACGCAGCTCCGGCCAGCGCTCTTCGGTGAGGTTCAGGTTCACCCGGGTCGGCGCCAGGTACACCAGCTCGCCGTTGCCGTCGAGGGCCAGGTTGGCCTCCGCGCGGCGCTGGAATTCGTCGAGCTTCTTGGCGTCGTCGCCGTGTACCCAGCGGCAGGTGACGACGTTGACCGGCTCGAAGGTCGCCTCGACGCCGTACTCATGCTTCAGGCGATAGGCCGCCACTTCGAACTGCAGCACGCCGACCGCGCCCAGGATCAGATCGTTGTTGATCAGCGGCCGGAACAGCTGCGTGGCGCCCTCCTCCGACAATTGTTCCAGGCCCTTGAGCAGCGCCTTGCTGCGCAGCGGGTCGCGCAGCTGGGCGCGGCGGAACAGCTCCGGCGCGAAGTCCGGAATGCCCGTGTAGCGCAGGCTCTCGCCCTGCGTGAAGGTGTCGCCGATGCGCACCGTGCCGTGGTTGTGGATGCCCAGAATGTCACCGGCCACGGCCCGCTCGGCGCCTTCGCGCTCGCCGGCCATGAAAGTGATGGCGTTGGCCAGCTGCTGCTCGCGGCCGATGCGCACATGCTTGATGCGGATGCCGCGCTCGTAGGCGCCCGAGCAGACGCGAAAGAACGCCACCCGGTCGCGGTGCGCCGGGTCCATGTTCGCCTGGATCTTGAACACGAAACCGGTGAAAGCCGGCTCGTCGGGCTGCACTACGCGCTCCACCGCTGCCCGTGCGCCCGGCGAGGGCGCGTAGCGCACCACCGCGTCCAGCAGTTCCTGCACGCCGAAGTTGTGGATGGCGGAACCGAAGAACACCGGCGTCTGGCGGCCGGCGCGGTAGGCCTCGAGGTCAAAACTGGCGCTGGCGCCCTGCACCAGCTCGATCTCGTCGCGCAGCGCGGCAAGGTCCTGGGCGTCCAGGTGCTCCAGCAGCCGCGGGTCGTCCAGACCGTCCAGCAGCTCGCCGGCCACCGCGCGCTCGCCGTGGCGGGCACCGAACAACCGCACCTGACCCGTGATCAGGTCGACGATGCCTTTCAGGCGCTGGCCCATGCCGATCGGCCAGCTCACCGGCGCGCAGGCGATGCCCAGCACCGACTCGATCTCGTCGAGCAGCTCGACCGGCTCGCGGCCCTCGCGATCCAGCTTGTTCACGAAGGTGATGATCGGCGTGTCGCGCAGGCGGCACACCTCCATCAGCTTGATGGTGCGTTCCTCCACGCCACGGGCGGCGTCGATCACCATCAGGCAGGAGTCGACCGCCGTCAGCGTGCGGTAGGTGTCTTCCGAGAAATCGGCGTGGCCGGGCGTGTCCAGCAGGTTCATCACGCAGTCCCGGTACGGGAACTGCATCACCGACGAGGTCACGGAGATGCCGCGCTCCTTTTCGAGCGCCATCCAGTCCGAGGTGGCGTGGCGGGCGGCCTTGCGCGCCTTGACGGTGCCGGCCATCTGGATGGCGCCGCCGTACAGCAGCAGCTTTTCAGTCAGCGTGGTCTTGCCGGCATCCGGGTGCGAGATGATGGCGAAGGTGCGCCGCCGGGCGACTTCGGGGGTCAGTTCGGTCATGCAGGAATCAGCGCCGGCGGAAAGATCGCCGGCAAATCGGGCTCAGGGTTGCACTAGATGGGGACGAAGCAGCGCTCAGGCAATGTCCCGGGCGAGCTGGATGGCGTCTTCGCGCGGCTCGCCGGGCGCTGCCGGGTAGTAGGATTTTCGCACGCCGATGCGCCGGAACCCTAACGACTTGTAAAGCGCCCGCGCCGGCGTGTTCGACGGGCGCACTTCCAGGTACACCGTGTGCGCCTTGTAGCGGTCGGCCAGATCCAGGAAATGTTCCACCAGCAGGCGGCCGAGGCCCCGCCCCTGCCGCCCCGGCGCCACGCACACATTCAGCAGGTGCGCCTCGCCGGCGGCGATCGACAAGATGCCGTAGCCCGCCAGCTCGGCGTCGACTTCCAGCACCTGACACAGGTAGCCGACGCGCAGGCAGTCGCGAAAGATGCCCTCCGACCACGCCTGAACCGCCGGGTAGGCCTGTTTCTCGATGGCCGCCACGGCCGGCACGTCGACGGCCGCCATGGCCCGCACCGCGATGACGCCGCCGGCGTCCGGGTCGGGCAGCCGCGCGGCCATCAGGCGGGCTGCCCGCTGCGCTGGCGATAAACGTCCTGCGCCAGGCACAGGTCGTCCCAGGACTTGCGCTTCTCCAGCGGCGAGCGCAGCAGATAGGCCGGGTGGTACGTCACCACGACGGGCAGGTCCGTGCCCCGCCACTGCCACACCTTGCCGCGCAGCCGGTTCATCGGCTCCTCGGTGCCCAGCAGGTTGTGGGCCGCCACCTTGCCGACGGCCAGGATGAGCTTCGGATGGATCAACGCGATCTGCCGCTCCAGGTAGCCCGCACAGGCGCCCGCCTCGTCCGGCGCCGGGTCGCGATTGTCCGGCGGTCGGCATTTGACGATGTTGGTGATGTAGACGCCGCGCTGGCGGCTCAGGCCCACCGCCCGCAGCATGGCGTCGAGCAGCTTGCCGGCACGCCCGACGAAGGGTTCGCCGGTCGCGTCCTCATCGGCGCCCGGCGCCTCGCCGACGATCAACCAGTCCGCGCGAGGATCACCCACGCCCGGCACGGTGTTGGTGCGCGTGCGGCTCAGGCCGCAGGCGGTGCAGGCAGCGATCTGCGCGATCAGCCGCGGCCAGGCAAGCGCGGGGTCTGCGGGTGGAAGAGTCGAAACCGCTGGATGGGACGCGACTGGCGTCGCCGCCAGGGCCTGCGTGCTTGCCGCTGGCGCTGTGAACGGCTGCGACGTTTCCGCCAGCACGGCCACGGTCGGCGCCGCGACCGATGCGTCCGGCACAATCCCGTCCGCCACACGCCGCGCGTAGCGCATCACGCCGAGCGCATCCAGATAGCGGGCCTGACGGGGACTGACGGGCATGCAGTAAAACCGGGGTGACAACGGCGCTGCCTATAATACCGGCTGCATGAGTACCGCCCTGCCCATCGGCCCCGCCGTTCCCGCCCCCCTGCTGCGTCCGCCCCTGCCCGCCAGGGCCGGCGAGCGGCGCGACTGGAGCGGCCTTGCCGGCGCCAGTCAGGCGCTGGCGCTGGCCGAAGCGGCGCGCACCGCAAGCGGCCCGCTGCTGGTGGTGGTGGCCGACACGCCGGCGGCCGAGCGCCTGGCGCGCGAAATCCCGTTCTTTGCCGGCGCCGATCTGCCGGTGCTGACGTTCCCGGACTGGGAAACGCTGCCCTACGACGCCTTCTCGCCCTACCAGGATCTGGTTTCCGAGCGCCTGGCGGTGCTGCACCGCCTGCCCGGCCTGCGCGCCGGGGTGGTGATCGTGCCCATCGCCACGCTGATGCAGCGCCTGGCGCCGCAGGCGTATCTGGACGCCTACAGCCTGCGCCTGGCGCGCGGCGACCGGCTGGATCTGACGCAGATGCGCGAACGCCTGATCCGCGCCGGCTACACGGCGGTCAACCAGGTCATGGAGCACGGCGAGTTCGCGGTGCGCGGCGGGCTGCTGGACCTGTTCCCGATGGGCAGCGAGTGGCCGTTCCGGGTCGAGCTGTTCGACGACGAGGTCGAATCCATCCGCCGCTTCGACCCGGACAGCCAGCGCTCGCAGGACAGCCTGCCCGGCGTGGACCTGCTGCCGGGGCGCGAGTTTCCGGTCAACCCGCCGGCCATCGAGCGCTTCTACCAGCGCTACATGCAGGTGTTCGAGGCCAACCCCGCGCGCTCGGCCCTGTACCGGGAGCTGCAGGCCGGTCGCCCGCCGGCCGGCATCGAGTTCTACATGCCGCTGTTTTTCGAGGCGACGGCCACGCTGTTCGACTACCTGCCGGCGGGCGCCACCATCGCCTGGCAGGAAGGCTGCCTGGCAGCCGGCGATGCCTTCTGGGGCACGGTGCGCGAGCGCTTCGAGGCGCGCAGCCTGGTGCGCGATTACCCGCCGCTGCCGCCGGCCGAGCTGTACCTGGAGCCGGGTGCCGTGTTCGCCGCCTTCAAGCGCTTTGCGCAGATCGCGCTGCGCGAGGCGGCGGACGACCACGCCCTGCCGATCGGCAAACCACCGGCCTTGCCGGTGGACAGCCGCGCCGCCCGGCCGCTGGCAGCGCTGCAGGACTTCGTCGCCGGCTTCGAGGGCCGCACGCTGATCGCCGCCGAAAGCCTGGGCCGGCGCGAGACCCTGCGCGAGATGCTGCAACGCCAGCACATCGGCGTGCAGGTGGTGGACGACTGGGCGCAGTTCATCGCCAGCGACGCGCCGCTGGCGATCGCCGTGGCGCCGGTGGACGAAGGCCTGCTGCTGCCACAGGCCGGCGTCGCCATCGTCGCCGAGAGCCAGATCTACGGCGAGCACGTGGTGCAACAGCGCCGCCGCGACAAGCGCGAGACCGACCCCGAGGCGGTCATCCGCAACCTGACCGAGCTGGCGGCCGGCGATCCGGTGGTGCACATCGAGCACGGCGTGGGGCGCTACCTGGGCCTCGAAACGCTGGAGGTCGGCGGCGGCAGCGGCGAGTACCTGGCCATCGAATACGCCGACCGGGCCAAGATTTACGTGCCCGTCGGCAGTCTGGAACTGGTCCACCGCTATACCGGCGCCGACGCCGCCCACGCGCCGCTGCACAAACTCGGCAGCGGCGACTGGCAGCGCGCCCAACGCAAGGCGCGCGAGCAGGTGCGCGACGCGGCGGCCGAGCTGCTGGCCATCTACGCCAAGCGCGCCGCCCGCGGCGGCCACGCCATCCCGCTGCCGGACGACTACGCGCGCTTCGCGGCCAGCTTTCCGTTCGAGGAAACCCCGGATCAGGCGCGCGCCATCAGCGAGGTGCTGGCCGATATCGCCAGTGACAAACCCATGGACCGCGTGGTCTGCGGCGATGTGGGCTTCGGCAAGACCGAGGTCGCCATGCGCGCCGCCTTCGTGGCCGCCCACGCCGGCCAGCAGGTGGCGGTGCTGGTGCCGACCACGCTGCTGGCGCAGCAGCACGCCGAATCATTCAAGAACCGCATGGCCGACTGGCCGCTGCGCGTGGCGGCGCTGACGCGCTTCGAGTCCAAACAGGAACAGCAGCAGATCCTGACCGATCTGGCCGCGGGCAAGCTCGACATCGTCATCGGCACCCACCGGCTGCTGCAAAAGGACGTCAAGTTCCAGCGCCTGGGACTGCTGATCATCGACGAGGAACACCGCTTCGGCGTCAAGCAGAAAGAGGCCTTCAAGGCCCTGCGCGCCGAAGTCGACGTGCTGACCCTGACCGCCACGCCGATTCCGCGCACGCTGAGCCTGGCCATGTCCGGCCTGCGCGACCTGTCGATCATTGCCACCCCGCCGCCGCGGCGCATGGCGGTCAAGACCTTCGTGCGGCCCTTCGATGCCGAGCTGGTGCGCGAGGCCTGCCTGCGCGAGTTCAAGCGCGGCGGGCAGGTGTATTTCCTGCACAACAAGGTCGAGACCATCGAGCGCGTGGCCCACGACCTGGCCCGGCTGCTGCCGGAAGCGACCCTGCGCGTGGGCCACGGCCAGCTGCCGGAGCGCGAGCTCGAACACATCATGGCGGACTTCCACCACCGCCGCTTCAACCTGCTGGTGTGCAGCACCATCATCGAGAGCGGCATCGACGTGCCGACCGCCAACACCATCATCATCGACCGCGCCGACACCCTGGGCCTGGCCCAGCTGCACCAGCTGCGCGGCCGGGTCGGGCGCTCGCACCACCAGGCCTATGCCTACCTGCTGGTGCCCAGCCGCGACTCGCTCAAGGGCGATGCCCTAAAGCGCCTGGAGGCCATCGAGTCCCTGGGCGAACTGGGCATCGGCTTCACGCTGGCCAGCCACGACATGGAAATCCGCGGCGCCGGCGAGTTGCTGGGCGATGAGCAGAGCGGCCACATCCAGGAGATCGGCTTCACGCTGTTCAACGAGCTGCTCGAGCGGGCCGTGCGCGACATCCGCGCCGGACGCGCGCCGGACTTCGATGCCGCCGTGCGGCACGAGCTGGACATCAACCTGGGCGCCGCGGCACTGCTGCCGACCGACTACGTGGCCGACGTGCACCAGCGCCTGGTGCTGTACAAGCGCATCGCCAGTGCGCCGGACCTGCCGGCACTGGAAGAACTGCAGGTGGAACTGGTGGACCGCTTCGGCGCGCTGCCGGCACCGACCGCGCTGCTGTTTGCGCAGGCGCGGCTGCGGCTGTTGGCAAGACAACTGGGCGTGACCGCCATCACTGGCGGCGAGAACGGCTTCAGCATCAGCCTGGTCGAGCAGCCGGCGATCGACGTCGACGCCTTGCTCAAGCTGATCCGCAACGAACCCAAGGTTTATCGCTTCGACGGCCGCAGCAAGCTCACGGTGACCCAGCCGACCGCCACCGCGCCGGCGCGTCTGGAAGCGGTGGAAAAACTGCTGCTGCGCTTGAGTCCGCGGGCCGCCGTTCAGGCCGGGGCATAAGCGGCACCCCTGGTGGGAGCGGCGACCCCGCCGCGAGTCCCCAGCTCAACCATTCGGCCCGAGGGCGGGCCTCCCACAGCTCAAGCACAGCTGGGAAAGCAGCCAACCTGTGTGGAAGCCCTACCCCTGAGGGAGCAGCAACCCCGTGGGAGCGGCGCCCTCGCCGCGAATCCCCAGCTCAACCATTCGGCCCGAGGGCGGGCCTCCCACAGCTGAAGCACAGCTGGGAAAGCAGCCAACCTGTGTGGAAGCACCACCCCTGAGGGAGCAGCAACCCCGTGGGAGCGGCGACCCCGCCGCGAATCCTCAGCTCAACCATTCGGCCCGAGGGCGGGCCTCCCACAGCTGAAGCACAGATGTGGAAGCAGCCAACCAGTGTGGAAGCCCTACCCCTGAGGGAGCAGCAACCCCGTGGGAGCGGCGCCCCCGCCGCGAATCCCCAGCTCAACCATTCGGCCCGAGGCCGGGCCTCCCACAGCCGGGACAGGTAGCCCAGGCGATCAGCTGCCGTCCTTCGGTTCCTCGCCGACGAACTCCGGCGGCGTCACACCCAGGGTGCCCAGCAACTGGCCCTTGCTGCCGAAGATGCGGTAGTGGGCGTACAGCACGCGGTACTTGCCGTCGATGTAATTGGACTCGGCGACGAAGCGCTCGTTTTCCGTATCCAGCAAGTCGAGCAGCGTGCGCTGGCCGATGTTGAACTGCTTCAGGTAGGCGGTCCGCGTCAAATTGGCAGCATCGGCGTGCTGGCGCAGCAGATCCAGCCGAGTCTGGGCGGTCAGGAGGTCGTTCCAGGACAGGCTGGCCTCCTCGATCACCTGGTCCTCGGCACGGTCACGGATGTCCTTCGCCTCGGTGATGCGATGGGCGGTCGAGCGCTTGCGCGCCAGGTCCGCGCCACCGCGATAGATGTTGTAGTTCATCCGCACCATGGCGATCAGGTCTTCGTCCGCACCGCGCACACCGTCGATGTTTTTGTTGTGGCTGGCGCCCAGTTCAAGATCGAAACGAGGGAAATCATTGGACCGTGCCTGCTCGTGCTGGGCCGTGGTGGCGTCGATGTCGGCCACCGCCGACAGCAGCGTCGGATGAGTTTCCCGCGCCTCGCCCACCAGGCCTTGCAGATCGGCCGGCATCTTGTCGGCCGGCGCGGTCGGCAGGGTCAGATCGGTCGGCATTTCCCCGACAACCCGCATGTAGGCAATCTCGGCGTCGCGCAGGTTGCCCTGCTGGGCTTCCAGATTGGCCCGCGCCAAGGCCAGACGACCGGCCGCCTGATCGGTGTCCGCCGTGCGGCCGACGCCACGCTCGCTGCGCATGTGGATCTGGTCGTACACGCGCTGGTGGGCGGCCAGATTGTCCTTGGCCAGTGCCACCTGCTCCCGGCGGCGCAGCACGTCCAGATAGGTCTGCGTGGCACGCAGGCCGACGTCCTCGGCGGCCGCCAGCACGCGGAAAGATGCCGCCTGCAGGGTGGCCTTCTGGCGGGCTACCTCGTTCTTGGTGAAAAAGCCGTCGAACAGCATCTGCGTGATCTTGACGCCGCTTTCTTCCCGATGCAGGCCGAGGTAACCCTGCTTACCGGTGGCCCCCAGGGTCGACGAGTTGTCGCTCTTCTCGCCGCCGACGCCCGCATACACGTCCACCCGCGGCAGGTAGCCCGCCTTGGCCTCGCGCACGTTCTGCTCGATGGCCCGCGCGTCGTCCTGCGTGACCAGCACGTCCGGGTTATGCACGATGGCCTTGTGGATGGACTCGGTCAGGTCGCCGGCCATGACCGGCGAACCGACCAACGAAAGCGCCCCTAGCAACGTCGCCGAACGGACTGTTTTCATGACTGTGTCCCCTGTTGTTGACGGGGCAACAGCCCCACCCTGAGTTCCCAAGCTGGTTAAGTATAGAAACAAGCCTGGAACAAAAGCTAGCGAAATATTGTGTATCAGGACACTCTACCGTGATACGCGCTGGCGTGCCCCCGGATTTTTGCCGTCCCGCGAGCCGGTCTTGGCGCTGCCCGCGCCAGCCGATCAAACAAGCCGATCAAGTGCCAGTGCCTAACCGCCCAGCGGACGCCACCGACGCTTGTCGAGAAACGGCAATGACAGTAACCGTCAAGCCGCTTGCGCACGGCATGTCAGTACCCCACTCCGCGCTGATGGCGCACGGCCACGCCGTTTGTCCGTCGTAGCGATACAGCACTACATAGCCGCTATCGCCGAAGTTGATCATCCATTCGCGATATTCGGGCTCCATGCCATCGGCTGGCCGGCCGATGCCTGGCTGATGCGCGACGACTTTCGCGCCCTCGCGGAGACTCTTTGCTGCGCGCTTGGCCGCGTCGATGTTTTTCTCGGCCACAAATCGGTAAAGGCGCTGCACGTCACGCAGAGCCGGCGCCGACCAAATCAGACATGGCATTCAGGCGGCTCGATATCTTGACCGGCTTCCAGCTTCGCAAGCCAGGCATCGGCCTCCTCCACAGTCACATGCAAACCCGTGATCTGGTACTCGTTCCAGGCGTTAATGCCATCTTGCCGAAAAGCCTCGCGCTTTTCCTCGCGCTCGACGTACTGGCTGATAGCCTCGCGCATCAGCCAGTGCGATGTCAGGATCGATCTTGATTGCGACGGGACGGGCTGTGCGAGGTCATCGCTGCTTCCGGTTTAGGTCACGTATAAACGCAGACCTGGACCGATTGCACACTGCCGCCAGCGGGGGGCGGGCATGAGAGCAGTGAGGTCAGGCCAAGTTCTCCGCGATCCCTGAGGCGCGCGAACGGCTCGCCCCACCACAGTGGGGAAAGAATGCCCAGCCTGAGACCCGTTGCCTTCGCCGGGAACCCATGACAAATCCAGTCCTTGCCGGAACCCCATCACCAGCAGTCTGCCGGGGTTTTCACCCCGGCCTGATCGAGCGTGAGGGTGGCGCACTGCGTATCCCGCGCTTGCGTGCCCTGGGCAACCGCCTTCACGGTGTACTGCGTCGCCGTCGGATCGGGATCCAAAGACAACGTGTAGAACCCGTCCGGCGAAACGGTGCTGCCCCACACGTCCGTGACAGCGGGTGGGTCCGAGGCCAGCGTGGCGCCCACATACGTGTTGTTCACCGTGAAGTAGCGTTCCATGTTCT
Source organism: Immundisolibacter sp. (assembly GCF_014359565.1). Taxonomy (NCBI): domain Bacteria; kingdom Pseudomonadati; phylum Pseudomonadota; class Gammaproteobacteria; order Immundisolibacterales; family Immundisolibacteraceae; genus Immundisolibacter; species Immundisolibacter sp. Next base: position 74,943 of record NZ_JACIZD010000008.1, read on the forward strand.
GCGCCATGCGCATGAGCGCGGTCTTGCCGTCGGAGCGGTTGGCGCGCATCACGAAACCGCGGTAGCTCGGATACGCCACCGCCGCCAGGATGGCGACGATCGCCACCACGATCATCAGCTCTACCAGGGTGAAGCCGGAATTCCGACGTTTGGGTACAGACACCGGCGCGGGGATCGGATCGTTCATGGCTGACTCAGTTCGGCACCATTCGGACTTCCTGCACCAGCGGGACCTCGCCCGGCTTGGTGCCGGGCAGCGCGGTATAGCTCACGGACATTCCCGGCTCCAGCACGGACGCGGACGCCGGCTTGCCGCCATAGTCGAACACGCGAGTGCGCGCCTCGATGCGCAGCTGCGCCGTATCCACCCTGAACACGCCGGTGGCCAGATTGACCTCGCCGATCCGCCCGCCGCCGCGCAGGGCTTCGGCCAGCGCCGAGCCCGCCATCACCAGCGCCAAAGCCGCTGCCGTCCACACCATCGACTTGCGCATCACGCCATGCCTCCTGTTGCTCACTGCAACTGCCGCCAAGACTGGCGCCCGGCGCCAATGTCACCTGGCTCCAAGGTCACCGAAATACCGCCGCTGCTGCCGCTGATGTACTTGAATTCGCGGTTACCCTCCTGGGCAATACCCGGCGTCCCCATGACGCCCACATCGGATTGCAGGCCCGACACCGGAACGCGAGTAGGCTCGCCATCGATCATCACCAGTACCGTCTCCGTGAATTTGCCGTTGTAATTCAGATCGAAGGGCGAAAACGGCAACCGGCCACCCGTCAGCGCGTCGACTTCCATCAGCCAGCTCGTACCGCCGGCGGAACAGGAGTCGCTGTTCGGAATGACGGTGGTAAAGATGATGCGCCCGGTGCGCAGCACGGGTCGGCTCACCTGACGCTCCCCGGCTGTCGGCAGGTTAAGGTACCAGCCGTTCTGCGTAGATGAAGTCGGCCTGGCCGCCGTTGTCACGCGCACACTGGCGTCAGAATCGTCTGAATCAGTTGAATCGGTGGTCTCCTCACCGTCACTGGCACCGTTGAACGTGGTGGTGACGATCACCGACTGCTGAACCAACGTGGAATGACCACTGCCGACCGGTCCGCCAGGGTCCCGCACGCCGTAGAAGGTCTGCACCTGGGGCGTGGGTGACGCCGGCACACTCCGGTCCTGTGCCTCGAAGTACTTACCGGTGCCAAACAGCACCATCAGGTCGCCATCCGAACGCCGCGTCACCACCGGCTTGACGGTTATCGGTTGTGGGTTTCCACTCGGGTCCAGCGCCGTGTATAGCGGCGTGTTGGTCGATCCGGACTTGTAGGCTACGTCCCACGAACCCGCACTGGTCGCCGTCACGTCGAACTTCCACATGTTGCCGAGCATGTCGCCGGCGTAGATGTAGTCCACGATCTTGTCGTTGTTCGCATCCACGATGACCGGCGTGGACAGGCCGTTGTCGACGACCGGCGTTCCCGCACTGCCGACGCCGGTATCGATCTTCTTCAGAATCGCGCCGGTTTCCAGGTCGAAGATGAACAGCACCGCACGCTTGTTGTCGCTGTTGTAGCCATTGCCAACGATGGCGGCCCATTTGTCGTTTGCCATGCGTCCGATGCTGGCCTGGCCGTAGGTGAAGCCCAAGTCGGCGTCGTCGGTAATGTTGATGTTGGTATCGCCGGTGACGGTTTTCTCCCACAACACTTTGGATGGCCCGAAGCTTTCCGGGTCCGTGATGTCGAGCGCGAACACGCCGCGCCCGCCGGCGCCGAGCGTACCGACCAGCACCGTTTTCCAGGCGCCGTTCAGGTAGGCGTCACCACTCTGCGGCGAGCCATTGACATAAAAGCGGTGGCTGTAGGAAGGCTTCGTGAGTTCCTTGAGCTTTGGGAAAAGGGTCAGGGGCATATAGGCAAAGCGCTCAGTGCCACCGCCATCGGCCACGGCCTCGCTGCCGTCAATGGCATGCAACATACCGTCGTTGGCACCCACGTAGACCATGGGCGGCCGCCCGGTATAGGCCGAAGATGCACGGAACGCCACGTAGCTCGTGCCCTCGGACCCCGGCAAGGTGTGGTAGCCGAAATTCGGCTTGCCGACGAACAGGGGGTCGGAGTTGACGATGTCGCCCAACACCGTCGAGCGGTCGCGGAAGGTGCCGCCATATTGTTCCTCGCCGGAGCGCACGCCGAGCAGGTAGTCGAGTACCTGCGGACCGTTGGTCGCGCCGCCTCCACATTTCGAACAGTTATTTCGGCAGCTCGAGCTAAACAAGCATGAGCACGTCGAGCAGGACGGCGGATCGGTCAGCGTATTGAGCGCGCTCTGCTGTCCGCTGCTGAGGTTGGCCCAGGTCGCAGCGATACCGACGCGCGGGCTGGATTTCTGGGTGACGATGGTCCGCGAGGCCGCCGCCGGAACGTGATCCTTGGCGCTCCAGACCTTGGCCAGGACCGCACCGGTATCGACGTCCACCGGAAAAGCCTGCAGGTCACCGCTCCAGTCGGCGCTGTCGAAGCTTGCCTGATAGATCAGCGTGTTGGCATCCAGGCGGGTGGAATTGAGCGACACCGAGGCAGCCGCCGTGGCCTTGTTCTGGATGTCCAGCAATACCTGCTCCAACGCCTCTTTCAGGTCGGCAGCGTTCTTCGCCGTGAAATACTGCCCTCCACTGTATGCGGCAGCATCCTCCATCATCTGGTTGCCAGTGGCGAAGCCAACCGCATAGGTGGTCATGTTCTGCTTGGGGAACTCCGGATCGTTCCAGCTGACGCCGTCGTCATCGTTGCCGGTCGTTTTCATGTCGATGTCATAACCAAACTTGGCGATGTCGTCGAGATAGAGGGAATAACCCTCACTGCCCTGGCCGATGCAGTTGTTCGCGTTATATGGGATGCCCGGGCAGGTGGTCGGCTTGAAGCCATCCGAGTGCGGCGGGAAAATAGGATAGGCTGATGAAGTCGTGTCCGGATTGGGTACTGGCTGCCCGTCCCAATTCGGCAGGGAGTGCGTGGAATCCGCATTGTCCGCAGAGTCGGCATTCGGGTTCGGGAACTTGTTGTCCCAGGTCGGAAATCCATCAGTAAGGACAATGGTAAAGTTCTTCTGGCAGCGATATTGCAAAGGAGATGTGTAGTTGCCGCCGCTGTAGTAAAAAGGGGACATACCGCGGAAGTAGCGGGTGATCTCGTACAGAGATTCAGCCAGTGGCGTGTTGGTTTGGGCGGTGTATCCGTCAATTGTGCTTTTAATAGCGGTCAGATGGCCCGAGGTAGGATCGTCGCAGTTTTCGCTGATTTCAGCGCCTTGGTCGTTGCCGCTGGTATCAAATCTGGCCACCCCGAAGCGCACCCCGGTTACGGTATCAACCAGGTCCTTCGCCACGGTCTTGGCGACCTTCATGCGCGTATCATCGCTGCCGTGCGGAATCGGACTGCTTGTCGTCGTTAGGTCGAACCCGCCGGGGGTACCGTAGGTTTGGAACAGGTAGTTGAGATAATTGCCGTCATAACGGGTGTTACCCGACCCAACCGGATCCGGCAATTTCAGACACCTTGTAACCGCGCCTTTTATGCCCCGCTTGTAGCCACTGCCACATGAGCCTCGGACCAAATCGCCAAGGTAGACGTTGCCGTCGTTGGGGTCCCACTCGCTGCTCCAGTCCGCATAGGTAGTCGCAATATTGAATCCATCCGCCCAGATGATGTTGTTCATACTGCCGGACGTATCCACCAGCAGCATGACATTGGGCGTGGCGGCGCCGGTGGCGAACATCGGCAGTTGGTAGATTTCGAATGCCGGCACGGCGTACGAAATCAGCGCGATTGCTGCGCCCGCCAGAAAACGAGTCAAGCGATGTGCATTCATGTTCTTCTCCCGGCGGTGCCGCGGCATGATCAAAGACGCCGATAAGTGGTTTGCACGACCACCACGGCGGTGTCCGTGCCGCCGGTGGCCCGCGCCGTGACGCGGTAGTAGGACGGCAGCTGATCCTGCGGCAGGCCGGCTTCGAAGCTGTCGCCCACACCCGGCACGTACGGCAGTTCCTCGACGATGTAGCGCGGCTGGGCGCCGACGCCGTCCACGCTGGCGTCGCCATCGGCTCCGCCGTAAGGGCGACCGTTGGTGGTCCAGAAGGTCGCGCTGCTATCGCTGGCGCCGATATAGTCCGACCAGACGGGGAGGTCGCCATCGCCGGGCGCCGTATAAAAGCCGTTTGTGTCGTTGAACGTGGGCAGGTTGGAGTCCGGCACGTCGAGCTGGCGCTCACCTTCGCGCAGCGCCGCTTCGGCGGCCTGGAAGGCCAGGCTGCGGTCGCGCATATTGCCGGCCATGCGCTCTTCCAGACCGGTGACCTGCAGTGCGGAAACGCCCAGCAGGGTCAGAATCACGAGCATGATGAGCGCAATGGCCAGCACCACTCCGCGCTGCCGGCTGGGATGGGCGATGGCCAGACGTGATCTCATGGCGCACCTGCCAACCGGGTGCGGTTGCGTACCGCCGTGGTCCAGGTCAGGGCACGCCGCACGCGCCGTTCATCGACGGGGTCGATGGTGGTCCCCAGCAGCTGGTAGGTGTCTGCATCCAGGTCGGCGCGCGAATCCTGCGGTGTGCGCATGAGTAAAGCCATCTTGACGGATACCACCCGCTCCCAGTTGGTCACGTTGTCGGCCGTAACGTAATTTTCTGCAACGCCATCGTCGCCACTGTCTTCGCCATAGAGCACCTGGAAGTTTTCGACACCTTCCACGAGTTCCTGATTGGAGCCGACGCCGCCGGTGGGGAAGCTCAGCTGGAACAGGGCCGGCTCGTTGCCGGCGCCCAGTCCCACGTAATAGACGGCCACGGAGTAGAGGTAGACCTCGGCGCCGGGCGGATAGGAATGGCTCCACTGGCCGCCGGAGCGGTTGCCGGGGGTGCCACCGGAGCCGCGGCTCAGCGTCGTCGCGCCAGTGCTGACGTTCTGAAACAGATCTCCACCGCCACAATCTGCCACCAGCATGATGGGGTTGTTCGCGGGCAATCCGCTGGGGGCACTGAGCGTGATGGTATCGCCATCCTGGTCCACTACATCCGTGGAAGTCACGTCCTGGCGCGGGCCGGCGCGCTTGACGATCAACACATCCGTGCCCGGCACGACGAGGTTTTGCAGGCGCTCGGGCAGCTGCGTGCCGGCATCGTCCGACCAGTTGCCACGCGACACACCAGCCGGGTCGGTGCCGGTCGAGGTGTAGGTATCCCCAACATCAGTGCCGGTGTACTCGAAGCCGGTCAGCGGGCGGGTCACGTCGTAGAAGGCCGGCTCGTAATTGGCGCCGGCAGGGTCCAGCAGATTATTTACGGCGACCAGATTGGTGAAAGTGGTCCCGACGCAGCCGCTGAAGCCGGCCTGGCGGGCGTCGAAGGCCACCGCCTCGGCCGCGTAACGGCTGTTTTCCTGCATGCGCGAGAGCGCGTCTTCCAGCCGAAAGCTTTCCCGCATACCCACGAATACGCGCAGCGCCCCGGCCATGACCACCAGCGCCACCACAATGGACACCATCAGTTCCACCAGGGTGAAGCCGCTGGCGCGCGATGATGGCGATTGGACGGCGGGGCACATCACAGCTCACCGGTGGCCGCGAACTGCTGCGCGGCCAGCTCACCGCGCGAGTCATCCCACTGCACCGTGACGGTGAACAGCGTGCGGCCAGCGACCACGGTCCTGGCGATGGAGCCATCCCCTGCCGGCAGGACGGCGAGGTTCTGCTTCCATTCCTGCAGGTCCAGGTCGCGCGTGGTGGCACCGGATGGAGCCGCGGCGCCGATGGCGATGTCGTAGTCGCCGTTCACGGCGGCCACCTGGTTGGCACGCATGGCATCCATGATGTCGAGCGCGCGCAGCGTTGCCTCCGAGCGCATCCACGCGCTGTGGTTGCTGCGCAGGCTGCCGAGCTGCATGCCGGCGATGCCGAGCAGGCCGATCGAGAGCACGATGACCGCCACCAGCACCTCCACCAGGCCGGCGCCGCGCTGCAGGCGGCTCGGTCTTGGGCCACGCGCGTCAAACGCAAGCAAGGTCGGCTCCCTGATCATCTTCATCAATGCCATCGCCATCGGTGTCGCGGGACAGGCGCGGACGACCGGTGATGTTGATCAGCACCGCGCGGGCGCTGCGCAATCCGCGGGCGTCACAGTAGGTAAATCGGCCAGCCGTGCTGTTGGTGCCGCCATTGGGCTGGTAAGCCACGAAATTCGTGAACGGATTGTTCGGCGTCAGGCTATAGCCGGGGTTGGCGGGGTCGGCAACGAGGTAAGACCGTAGAACCGTTTCTCCCGGGTGGTCAACGACGGCCGGCGAGTCGCCGTCGAGGTTGACGAACACCAGCCAGCCTGTGGTCCAACTGCCCCCGCAGTTCGCCCCGTCGGCGGTGCGGCACACCGCAACCGGCACGCCGCGCTTGATCGCCTCGCTGCGGGCAAGATTCAGCGCGGCAGAAAACTCGTTGAGCACGGCCGCACGCCGGCTGTCGCGCACGAATTGGGTGTAGGCAGGCACGCCCATCGCGGTGAGGATGCCGAATATCACCACGGTGATCACCAGTTCGGTGATGGTGAAGCCCTGAGCACCGTGCATGTCATGGTTCCCCAGCCCGGGAGGCACCGCTCTCATTTTCCGCTACGCCTCCCTGACCACTGCCCCTTGGACGACCATCCCACCAACCTGTGCGGACACGTGCTCCCGGTTATCGGCGGCGCATGACTAAGCTTTAACAGGATGTTGAAAACGGCCATCCATGGGCTTCTTCAACTCGCTTCATACCAACATCCTCGCCAAAATCCCCGGTTTTCCGCCGGCATGCTATTCGACGCAAGCTACCATACAACGTGTGCGGTCGGTGTGCGGTCGGACATGTTGCATCCGCTGTGACGAACTTGCCTTCGCGGTGGCTCGCTTCAAGGTGTCCGGCAGGTCCAGCAGCCCCGGGAACGCCGCCGACGCGCCCGCTTCATCGGCCTCGCCCTTGCGTCGGTTGAGTGCGATTTTGGTGACCCGCGCCGAGGGCCAGGTCCGCGACACACACCACCCACCACGGTGGGTGCGGCGATTTTCAGGCTCCCAAGTGGCACTGTGCACACCCGGTCAGGCGTCGAATCGTGAGAGCATGCCGTGCTCCCGCCAGTACCCTGTCACCCCGTTGTCATCAACACGCTGCAGCGTTTGATGTTTTAATAGCATCCCTCAGAACCGCAGCTCGGGGGGGGGCTTCTGTTCGCCGCCGACGGCCGGATCGCGGGCGGTCACCTTCGATTCAGCAACGGCGTGTCGAACCTTTGGACAGGTTGTCAGCGTAACGAGCGCCTGCTGAAGTAGCGACGCCTCCACTTTGTGGGCTAGTTTGGAGTGTATGTTGATGATTTTTTGGGGAGGTCCGAAGCCAGGGGGGGCGAAAAAAAACCAGCCACTCCAGACCCTCCCGCGAGAGGAGTGGTAGCGACCATGGCGAACGCAGAGCGTTCTGTGCTGATTGTGTGCGATAGGCCGGATGGTGTTGTCAAGGGCCTTATCGACACGCTGGGTGCCGGGCACTGGAAGCCACTGCTCGTAGCGGAACCGGAGGCGGTGCCCGCGACGCTGCTCGCCCATCCCGAGTGCTGCGTGGGGGTGGTGACGTTGTGCGCTGCCGGTTACACGCCTGACAGGCTGTATGTGCTGTGCGCTGCGAGAACCGTGTCCTGGGTTTTCCTGATCGACCCCGAACTGCTGGAAAAGCCGGAGGTGACCCGCCTGATCGCCGAATCCGCCTACGACTACCACACGCAACCCGCTGACCCGAGACGATTGGCCATAGTGCTGGGTCGTGCCTGGGGCATGGCCCGGATACGCAGACGCAATCGGCAGGACGACGATTCCAACGCCGAGTATGAAATGGTCGGTTCAAGCCAGCCGATGCTCGAATTGTTCACACAAACGCGCAAGATCGCCGCTGTCGATGCGCCGGTTTTGATCACCGGCGAGTCCGGCACCGGCAAGGAACTGACAGCCCTGGCGATCCACGAGCGATCGCAGCGTGGCAAGGGCCCCTTCGTGGCCGTGAACTGCGGCGCGCTGCCGCCGACGCTCATTCAGGCCGAACTTTTCGGCTACGAAAAAGGCGCATTTACGGGCGCCGTCGCGCGCCAGATCGGCAGAATCGAAAGTGCAGCGGGTGGCACTCTGCTGCTTGACGAAATCGGTGACCTGACCCCTGATTTCCAGGGTCATTTGCTGCGGTTTCTGCAACAAGGAACGATAGAGCGCCTCGGCAACCCACGCCCTATTCCGGTCAACGTGCGCATCATCTCGGCTACCAACGTGAACCTCGAGCAGGCGGTGGCCGCCGGGCGCTTCCGCCAGGACCTGTACTACCGGCTCAATGTATTGCGCGTGAACATGCCGCCGCTGCGCGAGCGCGGGGAAGACGTGGTGCTGCTCGCGAAGTTTTTCTTCGAAAAGTTCGCCCCCGAGAAGCGCCCCCACGTCCAGGGATACTCGAAAAAAGCCCTGCAAGCACTGATGGAGCACGACTGGCCAGGGAACGTGCGCGAGCTGATCAACCGCGTGCGCCGTGCCATGGTGATGTCCGAGAATCGCCTGATCACTCCGGACGACTTGGGACTTGCGAACATCAACCCCACAGCGTCCGCCCAGCCCCGCCTGCATGACGCGCGAACCAATGTCGAGCGAGAGACTCTGGCGACACACCTGCTTAACGCGCGGGGCAATCTGTCGCTGGCGGCGCGCCAGATGGGTATTTCGCGAGTGACGCTGTACCGGCTCATGAAAAAACACGAGTTGCAGCCGGCTCGTTAACGCGACCAGTGTGTCTAGGGACGCTGAATAGCTTCGTTCTGGAGTTCCCAGCGCCCGCCATCGGAAAGGCGTGGTTTTCCGATGGCTCACACGATCAGCAGCTTACCGCCGCTGATCTTGGCAGCGCGTCCCTGCGCTGCGGGAAACGCTGACTCAATCCATCCCGCCACTCCCCGCTTCCACATGAGCAAGCCTGGATTTACCAGTGCCCGCCACCTGGAAAAGCCCAGGTAGGCGCTGCTTCGCTGCGCGACGATGGCCCGACTGGACATCGCCGGAATTAGGCCTCTCTCGGCGGCAGCAGCCGCAGGACTTTCTTCCACGCGGCATCAACCGAGACAGTCAAGGCCTCTTGGCTGCGTTATCTGGAGGATCCGTCAAAAAGGGCCGCGGGCCGCCGGTTCATTCTGGGCGACCGGCGGCCGTTTTTGATGTTCTGATTAAAGCGCGAAGGGGGTACGGAACGTCAATTGCACGTCCGGGGCATCTGTGGTGGCCCCGATTGCAAGGTTGACGTTGACCGACTTGCTCGGACTCAGGCGCAACGAGAACCCCATCAGGAACGAGCCAATCTGCAGCCGATCCGAGTCCACTGTCTCCGCACTCGTACGAGTGGCCGTGGACAAAACGGTATTGTGTTCATAGCCGAGACTCATCGAGATGGCGCGATTAAGGCCGATACCCATGCCAAACGCGAACTTGATGACGTCGCCCGGGTCCACGCGCTCGAACTGTGTGCCGGCAATCGTTTTATCGACATTGTCGGCCAGTGTCATCGTATAGCCGACATTGCCGAACAGCACTACCGGATCGGTAGGATAGATGATCGTCAGACTTGGCTCGACGCTGTAAAACCCGGAGCCGGTCGGGAGATCTTCCTGCTGACCCTGTATGTCGTAGTCGACATCGAACGGCCCCTTGCCGGTCGCGCTCTTGGCGCGGAGGTTGGCAATGAAGAACGGCCAGCCGTTGAGGCCACTGTTCATCTGGTAGTGCAAACCCAGTTCGATATCGCCGATACCGTTGCCGGTAGCGCCATGGCGCTCGCCCTCGATCGGATCGCGCTCCGTGTCATCGCGATACACGTACGGTACCCGAATATCGGCTTCCAGCCGATTGGTGATTCCGTACCGTGCGGCCAGGGCGCCGGTCAGGGTGTCGCGGTCCGCATCCGCGGCCTCGATGGCCCCGATCAGAACCGCGTCCACGATCTCGACGCCGGAAAAGAAGAACCGCCGCGTGGATGAATGACTGTATTCAATCTGCGGTTCCACCACGAACTTCCCGCGCGGCGTCAACACGCCGCCCACGTCCGAGATCGCCGTGATTTCTGGCCGTCTTTTCTCCTCTTCGGGAGCTTTGCCTACCGCCTGCGAGGCACCACTGGCCGGGCCGTCAGCCCCACCGCGCTGGGTATCGAGGTCAGCCGACGAAACGATGAGTGGCGGCGCCGCGCTTACCAGCCGTTCCAGCTGATCGAGCCTGTCGCGCTGCTGCTCGATCTCCTTTTGGTGCTCCTCGATGGCAGCCCGAAGGCGCTCGATCTCGCCCTGCACCGAGGGTCCGGTTTCCTGCGCAAGCCCCGCCACCGGCAGCAATCCAGCCATCACCAACCCCACACCCTGCCGCACCATACTGAATACCCCACTTGTTTTTCGTTCTGGAAGGTGCCGGCCCGCGGCCTCCCACCGCGCAGATCACGGAACTTTGGACATTTCCACGCGCAAGCCACCCGGCGTAAGCGTCCATTGCGCTGAATCGGCCACGCGCGGAAGGCTGCGCTTTCCCGCTTCATCCCACAGGATGACAGCTACCCGCGGTGGCGGGGCGCCGGCAGTAATTGCCTGCTGCGCAAGACCCGCTCCGGAAACTTCACCAAGCTCCTGAGCCGACAGGGGTGCGTCCGGGACGCCTGAATTGGGCGCCCTGACCGGCTGCACGTCCGCAGCCCAACCGGGCGATACAGCCATCCAGGCCAGCCCGGCCAACAAGTACGCCACATAAAGTGGCTCACCACACCGTTTGCGCACTGCCCCTGCCTTCATAGAAAGAATTACGGCGTCAATTCAAAAATCTTGAGCGTGCTGCAACTCAGTAGCGATTGACTCCGCTGCCGACGACCGATCGGGCACGGATTACGTGCATCGCATTTGCCATTTGCTGCGCGAAATTCGCCACGCCCACATCCAGCGTGGTGCTCTGACTGATCGTTACGCCATTTTCCTGATTCGAAATCAGAGCCGCCACGTGCCCTTCGGTGATCTGGTGCAATATCTGGGTTGTGCCGCTATTCGCTACCGTCAACTCAAAGCCGCCATCCTTTTGTCCCAGAGTGGGCGCGCTCGGCTGAGTCGCTTGCTGGTCAAGATAGTTGGCGACGCTCTGCGGCACAGGCACAGACACAGGCAGCGAGGTTGCCACCGGCGGCGTCACCGTCTCGGGCGTATTCGCGATTTGTGGCGGGCTGGCGGCGGTCGGAACACTGATTGTGGGCTCAATCACGGACGCTACCGTCGGAGCAGTCGGAACAGTCGGAACAGTCAAACCAGTCGGTGCCGGCGGCGCAACCGGCGCGGGCGGACTTACTGCGGTGTTCGCCGCGGTGGACAGCGACTGCGGCGCTGCCGGCAGTTGCGCATTGGCAGCGGGAACCGCCGCATTCGGATTGGCCGACTGCTGCGTTCCATCGGCTGAGTAGACGGTGGTCGAGGTGGGCGTCCACTTGCGGGACAGATCGCCCCATGTCAGCAGCGTTACGACCCTGCCGATACCGGACACGGCTGACTCCACCCGCATACCAAAGCGCATCTCAAAGCCGTTTACCCGAAATCCGCCCCGCATGTCGTCGAGCTTGGTTTCGGAAACGCGGTTGAGGTCGCTGAACGGGTCGAGTGCGCCCACAGCAGCGAACACGGGAGTGGTGAACAGCAGCCAGCCGCTGATGGCGGCGCACGCGAAACGGTGTGCGCGGTGGCTCACATGGCCGTTGTACGAATTCATCATGCTCAGGTTTGCACCCATCGGAATTACTCCTCGAGAACTCGTTATTAAAAGTCGTTGACGCCCGGCAGGCCCATGGCGAAGGACGCCAGTCCATCGCGGCGCAGTGCAGTACCGAATGGCGCCTTGGTGCGGACCGCCCAGTCGTGGTCCGCGTTGAAATTCCGACGCGCCATATCGATGTCCTGGCGTATGACGAAGGCGATGCCATTCCACATGGCCTCAAAGTCACCGCGGCGCACGATGTTTACCCCTTGCACGGGATCGCCGACGACCACTTCGTCGCCGCGAACTCCCTTGACCACCACGAAATGCTTGTACCCACCGACATCGATCAGCGCAATGATGGGTACACCCACGTCGACGACCTGATTCAGGGTCATCTCGAAACCATCCGCCTTGACGCCGATGGAAGTCAGAAAGCGCTTCATGTCGAGCAGCGAGAAGCCTTCCTGTTGGATCTTTTCCTTGTCGCCGGCCTTGTACATGGCCTCGAAGACCTGCGCCTCGGACACCGGCGCGCCATAGTGGTAGGTCAACAAGGTCGCAAGCGCGGCCGAGCCGCAACTGAAGTCGTAGCGCTGCTGGATGACGGTCTTAAAACGCGCCTCCCGGATGCTGACGACCTTGGGATTGAATATCCCGCCCGGGGTGGGCAGGTCGATGCTGTCCGCACCGTTGGCACGCAGCGCCGGAGCCACACATACCAGCATGGTCCCCGCAAGCAATATCGCCGTCGTCCGCTTCACACTCTCCCCCTCGGTCCCCGGTATCGGTGACGCGCGATCAGGGTGCTGCTGGCGGCAGCGAATTCAGGAAAATATTCAGGATGGTGGAATTGTTCACGCTCACGTTGTTGCCGGTATTGGCCAGGAACGTGGTGAGGCCGCTGTTGTTCTGGACCAGGTTGTCAGCAATCTGCCCAGTGTTTGCCTGACCATTGCCGGTGACCACGATCTTGGTGTGATCCACATTCGCGCTCTGGTCCACGCCGCTCAGGTTGAGCACGCTGTTGCGGACGCCGATATTGGTGGCGCCCAGCGCGCCGTCACCGACTGCGCTCAAGCCGGACAATGGATCAGCGGCCCAGGCGGTGGTCGTCAGGGCAAGGAATCCGATGCTGGCCAATGCGCCCTTCAGGCGTAGCCATCTACTAAGGTTCAAGTAACTCATGGTGCGCTCCCTTGTCGATGCGGAGAGAATAAGACGGCGGGCGAGCCCGGGGACTCGCCCGCCGTCTTAACGCTTAACCCTTAAATGGGCTCAGCGCACCTTAATTACCGCCCGTGCTGGCCGGCATGCCGGAGGTGATGGTGCCGCCACCATTCACGCTGCCGACCATGGCATTCACGCTGACCGCGGCATTCTGGCTGGCGATGCCAGTGTTGCTGGTCACCGTGGTGATGCCACGGATGTTGGTGAAGGCACCGTTGATCCCGCCGCTCGTCCAGTCAAGGCTGGCCAGGCTGACGTTCTTCGACACTGCAGACGCAACTGAATTCTGCGAGTTGCTCGCACTGCTGGTCTGCGCATTGCTGCTGCTGGCGTCCGCGTCATTCGAGTTCGCCGCCGACTGGGAGTTGGTCGGCGAGCTCGTCTGAGCGTTGCTGGCGTCCGGATCCTGGCTGTTGGCGACCGTGGTGGTCTGGGTGTTGGCACCGCCCGTGGTCGACTGCGTGTTGCTCGCCGACTGGGTGTTGGTGGCATCCGGATCCTGGCTGCTGCTGGCGCCCGCGGTCTGGGAGTTGCTCCCGCCCGCGCTCTGCGTGCCAGTGGCACCCGTGGCGCCCTGGCCGTTGCTAGCCGAGCCCGTCGAATCGGCCGCGCCCTTCGTATCGCCGCCACCGCCTTCGCCAGCCTCGCTGGAACCGGCGCCCGCCAGCGCACCCGACAGCGCGCCCGCGACGCCCAGGTTGCCGGTATCGTCGTCGGAGCTGTTGCCCGCCGCTACGCCGCCCAGGTTGCCGGCGCCGTTCTCAGCGCTGGCACCCGACAGAGCGCCGCCCAGGTTGTCGGCGCCGCCGGCATTGCTGGCCGCCGTGCCGCCCAGGTTGCCGCCCTGCGCACCGCCCTCGGCACCGGCGACTGCGCCGCCCAGATTGCCGCCCAGCGCACCGCCCAGATTGGCCGCGCCCTGCTCGCTGTCGGTCTCGGCCGAGGAGCCGCCGACGTTGGCCGAACCGGCGCCGCCCAGATTGGCGGAGGTCGCGTCGTTGCCGCCCGACAGGCCCACCGCCACCGGCGCAAAGGTGATGCCGCTGACGCTGGCATTCAGCTTGCTAAGACTGACCATCTTGAGGTTGCCCGTGGAGGCGATGTCGATGATCGTCCCGCCCTTGCTGGCCACGTTGCCGGCGCCGCTTTCGATCAACTCGGCCTCGCCACCCTTGGTGGCAACGACCTTGCCGAGCGTCTGGTCGGCATCCACTTCGCCGCCCTTGGTGGCGACGTTCTTGCCGGACGTCTCGTCGATGTCGCCGGTAGCAAAGTTGCTGTCGGTGTTACCGCTCAGAACGTCGGTGGTGTTGTCGCGGAAGTTGCCGTTGTCGGAGACGTCGGTGGTGTTATCGCGGAAATTGCCGTTGTCGGAGACGTCGGTGGTGTTGTCGCGGAAGTCGCCGTTGCCCGTGGCGGTGTTGTCGCGGAAGTCGCCGTTGTCGGTGGTGGTGGTGGTGTTGTCGCTCAGCAGATCGTTGCCATTGGCTTGCGTACCGCCGCCGACGTTGCTATCGGTCACGTTGGTGGTGTTTTCGCTCAGCAGATCGTTACCGTTGACCTGCGCAGCACTGCCGGCGCCGGCTTCGTCCACACCGCTGGTGGTGTCGGCACGGGCAGCACTCGCCATGGCCAGCGAGAACGCCAGCATCGAGGCAGCCGTGATCGGCACCAACTTGCTCATACCTTTCACTGATTTCACTGATTTCACTGCACTCACTCCCAATTAAGGTGGTTGCGGGCGGTCTCTTACCGACGGACCGCACGATGCGGATGCCGGCCCACAAAGGGGCGCCCACAACGCATAAAGCACGTGGCGTGCCAGTCAAAATTTATGAAACAAGTAATTGAAATTATTATATTTTTTTAAAATACCGCGGAGGGTTGGTTAGCAGTCGTTTGTATCGAAGTCGTTACACTTCATCGGGTTGCGCGCCGCCGATTCCCGCGCCGGCGCTGGGATCGCGCGTTTTTATCCATTATCGCAATGATTCATAAAGGGATTTTTTGTAATTTTGGCTTTCCGGCCGGATTTTCATGGTTTATCCGGGGTGTATCGTCCGGTTAACACTTTCCGATGTGTAAAGGGGTTCGCGTGAACGGCCGGCGGGTTGTGACATGCGCCTTGCCACATCGCGCGTGGGCGATTGCGCAAACAAAAAAAGGCCGCGCGAGGGGATAACCCCCGCGCGGCCCGTCGCGACACCTTGCGCCGGCAGAATCAGGTGGTGGTGGTCTCGTGCGTCAGCACCAGGTTGCCGGACCCGATCATGCCGGCAACGGTCTGGCCAGTCACGCCGTTGAGCGTCGCCAGTGCCACGAAGTTGTCCCCGCCGCCATTGACATCGACCGTAACCACGGTGTTGCCACTGTTGGTCTGCAGGTGCACGAAATCCGTGGCATCGGAGACACCCTGCACGTAGCCGGCCAGCAGGTCGCCGATGTGCAGCACGTCGCCGCCAGTGCCAGTAGCGAAGTCGGTGATGACGTCGCCCGTGGTGCTGCCGGCCAGATCCCCTTGCCCCCACTTGAAGGTGTCCGCACCCGCTCCGCCGGTCAGGGTGTCGTTGCCCGCCCCGCCGATGAGCACGTCGTTGCCGCCGCCGCCCGAGAGCGTGTCGTTGCCGGCCAGACCCACCAGGATGTTGTTGGCGCTGCTGCCGGTGAGCGAGTCGTTGTGCATCGAGCCGATGAGGTTCTCGATGTTCGACAGCGTATCGGTACCGTCACCCCCGGTATTCTGGCCAGTCGTCACGGCCAGCGACACCGTCACTCCGCCTGCGGCATCGATGTAGGTCGCCGTATCGTTGCCGTCGCCGCCGTTCAGCTTGTCATCGCCGGCACCGCCGGCCAGGATGTCGTTGCCATTGCCGCCGTTGAGCGTGTCGTTGCCCCCCAGTCCAAGCAGGATGTCGTTCCCGTCGTTACCGTTGATGGTGTCGGCCGTTCCGTCGCGGCCGATCAGGATCTCGTCGCGCCAGATGCCGTCCAGCGTATTTTCGCCGGCCTGGTCCCGCCCAATACTCACGTCGGCGGTATCCGTGACCGCGCCTGATGTCGCCGTGTAGGTGAACGTACCGCCATCGATGGCGTTGGGGCTTTCCTCTGTGAACGTCACCGTCGGGCTGGTGAGGGTGACCAGGCCATCGATGGCACTAGCCACGGCGGTCAGATTCAGCGCCTGCCCGTTGGGCGCGCGATCGTTGGCAAGCAGCGCCCAGGTCGGGATGGCGATGGTGTCCGCACCAGTGGCAGCTTGCTGGTTGGTGAGCACACGGTCGTCGCGCACCAGCAGCACGTCGTTGGTGGTCGCCACGTTCAGGTGCAGAACGTTCGAGGCCGTGTCGCCGTCGTGGTCCACCAGCGTGAAGCCAATGTCCGCCGCGATCGGATCGGTGAACGAGGCCGGCGGGGTGTAGGTGAAGGCGCCGGTATCCATGTTCACCGCGATGCTGCCGCCCGCGGACAGCGCCACGGTCAGCACGTTGTTGGCGGTATTGAACCCGAAGGCATGGGTGGGGCCGGCAGTGATGGTGACTCCGCCGGCGCCACTGTTGGCCGCCGGATCGTAGGAGTACGTCGTGCCGTCCACCACGATCGACTTGATGAAGCCGCCGTCGGCGCCAAAGGTGGCGGTGCCGCCGTTCACCAGATTGCCGGTCACCGGCGCGATGGACACTGTCGCCACCAGGGTCGGGATCAGGGCGTTGAGGTCGGTGACGACGATTGAATTGCTGTCCTGGTGCTGCGCTCCGTCGTACGCAACCGGGTCCAGATAGCCTTCCGACACGCCGCTGCCCAGGCCAATGGCGTAAGCGGTGATGTTGTTGGCGTTCAGGAAGGCCTGCCATTCCTGCTGGCTGACTTCGTTATCGTTGGCGTTGATTCCTTCGTTGCCGATGCCGTCACCAAGCTCGGGGTTCGTCACCGACCCGCCCTGATTGGGATTGGAATTGGAGATCGTCGGCTGGCCGTCGGACACGAAGTACGCGACGTTGTTGGCATCAACGATCTTTCCACTGTCTGTGTAGGCGCTCATCGCGTCCTTCAGCGCGTCGTCGTAGTTGGTAGCCCCGTCTGCGTTGAGGCCGAGGATGACATCGCGAGCCTGCGCCACGGTCAACCACTGCGAGCTGTTGCCCACCTCGTCCGCAGTACTCGCAAAGGCGACCAGTTTCACCTTCACGTCGCCCAGCGCGTCGTACTGCTCGAGCAGCTCGAGCATCGCCGCCTTCATCAATTGCAGGCGGCTCATGCTCTGCACGCCAGAGGCGTCGTCCATGCTCCCGGACACGTCCATGATCAGCATGAGATTGGTGTTCGAGTGCGGCGTACCCTCCTCCTGGGCCAGCACCGGACTCGCCTTGGGCACGTCATCCACGATGTCGATCACGATGCTCGCCGGCGCCGAGCTGACGCTGCCGTCGCTGGTGGTCAGCGTAAAGGTGTTGCTCTCGGTGCCGTCCCCGTCGGTGGTCGGGCTGGTCAGGGTGTAGCTGTAGGTCGCCACGCCGGTGGTCGCGTTGTAGCCGGTCACGGTCAGCGTGCCGTTGCTGCCGACAATGGCGTTGTTGGTGCCCAGGACGCCAATCGCAATGGTCGTGTCGTTGATGGTCACCGACTGGATGTCGTCCAGACCGTCCGGGTCCGACACGGTGAAGGTGCCGCCCACCGTGACGGTGGTCGTACCCACGCCGGAGCCGTTCGACAGACCGGCTTCGTAGACGACGTCGTGCGCACCCTGCGGGTTGCCCGAGTCGGTGACGATGCTGGGCCCGTCGTTGGCGCCGTTGATGGTGATGCTCAGTGTGGCCGGACGGCTGTCGCCGTCGCCGTCGGTCAGGGTGTAGCCGAAGCTCTCGGTCAGGGTCTGACCGGCATCCAGCGCCTGCACCGCCGGCAGCGCGTTGTTGAGCACGTAGCTGTAGCTGCCGTTCGCGCCCACGGTCAGGGTGCCGTAGGTGCCGGTCACGGTGGAGCCCGCCACGCCGGTCCAGGCAATCGAGCCCAGCCCGTCCGCACCGGTGGTGTCGGCCACGCCGTCGGTGGCATTGCCATCGGTCCCGCCCACCGCGGTCAGCACGTTGCCGTCCGCCGTCAGCACGCCGTCTTCGGTCACGCTGTCACTGTCGTTACGCGCAATCGGCACGTCATCCACGATGTCGATGACGATGCTCGCCGGCGCCGAGGTCGACGTGCCGTCGCTGGTGGTCAGCGTAAAGGTGTTGCTCTCGGTGCCCGACACGTCGGTGGTCGGGCTGGTCAGGGTGTAGCTGTAGGTCGCCACGCCGGTGGCCGCGTTGTAGCCGGTCACGGTCAGCGTGCCGTTGCTGCCGACAATGGCGTTGTTGGTGCCCAGGCTGCCAATCGCAATGGTCGTGCCGTTGATGGTCACCGACTGGATGTCGTCCAGACCGTCCGGGTCCGACACGGTGAAGGTGCCGCCCACCGTGACGGTGGTCGGACCCACGCCGGAGCCGTTCGACAGGCCGGCTTCGTACACGATGTCGTTCGCCCCCCCCGGACCACCCGGGTTTTCCGGGTCCGGATCGACAACGATGCTGGGCCCGTCGTTGGCGCCGTTGATGGTGATGCTCAGCGTGGCCGCACGGCTGTCGCCGTCGCCGTCGGTCAGGGTGTAGCCGAAGCTCTCGGTCAGGGTCTGACCGGCATCCAGCGCCTGCACCGCCGGGTTGGCGTTGTTGAGCACGTAGCTGTAGCTGCCGTTCGCGCCCACGGTCAGGGTGCCGTAGGTGCCGGTCACGGTGGAGCCCGCCACGCCGGTCCAGGCAATCGAGCCCAGCCCGTCCGCACCGGTGGT
>NZ_JACIZD010000009.1 GCF_014359565.1 Immundisolibacter sp.
AAAACCCAAAAACACGCCCCTGGCCCGATCCGTTCCACCTTACCTGTGCAGGCTCAGGCCGCAGGGCCACCGCCTCGGATACTGTTCGAACTGAAGATCAGGGTGATGGCCGGCGGCTTATCTGAATTACAGGTTCAACAGACCGCAGCGCTTCCTCAGCCTGTCCAGCCATCGCTCCGGGGATCAGCCGGAGAACGTTCCCCCAGGGGGAGGAGGAGCGTCAAGACGTAAGCGGTTCCAGGGGGCGCTACCGGTACGGCTGGCCCGGTAATCCCGGATTCCGATTCGCTGCATACAAGCTACGTATTGTCGGTACCCGGCGCCATGTTCACTGGCGTGTCACGCGGCATACCAGAGAACGGCGAAGTAATGGCACGTGGCGCCCGCCATGACAAACAGATGCCAGATCAGGTGGCCGTATCGCAGCCTGGAATCGGTTGCGAAAAAGGCCACCCCGGAAGTGTAGAAAAGCCCGCCCGCCAGCAACCAGAGCAGGCCCGCTACAGGCATTCTTTCGAGCATCGGATCGACGGCAATCACGATCAGCCATCCCATCAGCACATAAAGACCGGTGGAAAGTACCGGGTGGGATATCTTGTCGAATATCTTGAGTGTCACTCCGGCCACGGCAACACTCCAGACAAGCCAGACCAGCGTCCAGCCCCACGCACCACGCAGCACCCCGAGCGTGAACGGTGTGTACGACCCGGCGATGAGCAGAAAGATAGCGGAATGTTCGATGACCCGAAAAACGTCCTTGGTCCTGCCTGTGGGTAGCGCGTGATATAACGCTGAGGAAAGATAAAGAAGGATCATGCTAGCGGCGAAGACACTGGTGGCGACCATGAATCCGGTGTCTGCATGCCGTGCCGCGTTTGCGACGAGAAACGGAGTTCCGATAAGTGCGGCAACCAGCCCGGTGCCGTGGCTGATGCTGTTTGCCCATTCTTCCGCTCGTGATTGTTCGCGCTTGGGTTTGGCGAGCGATTTGTTCACGACGTGTCATCCTCCGCAGGCTGCGTTTAGCCGTGCTGGCCTGCTCACTACGCGGATTGGGGGAAACCTGAATAAATTCACCCTGGATTTCTCGGCGTTCGCCATCGGAAAAGTGCGGTTTTCCGATGGCTCACACGATCAGCAGCGTACAGCCGCTCATCTTGGTGGCGCGTCCCTGCGCTGCGGGAAACGAAGCGTTTCCCTGGCGATCTGGAAACCCAGCTACGCGCAACCCTGAGCGGCGCGCAGCAGCGCCAGATACAGGTCAGCGTGGTGGACGTGGCCAAGCCGGTGCGTTGAGAGTAGAGGCAAACTCGGACTTGGGCATCTGGGATGAATACCCAGCCGCGGCCCGGATTGCGTCGGCGCAGCAAGGCCCGTGAATCAAGGGGTTTGTTCCGACTGCCGGCCGGGCTGCATCAGCAAGGGTCGGCAGTTCGTGCGCGATCAGGCCGGATTGCGCCAGCCCCCAATCGACCCCACCAGGCGATCGGCTTCGCGCGGACCCCAACTGCCGCGCTCGTACCGGTACACCGGCCCTTCGGTGTGCAGCACCGGGTCGACGATGGCCCAGGCGGCCTCCACGCCGTCCTGGCGCGAGAACAGCGTCGGGTCGCCGCGCAGCGCGTCGCCGATCAGGCGCTCGTAGGCCTCGCGCGCCTCGGGCGTGGTGTCGCACATGAAAAGCTCTTTTTCCTCGCCGGCCATGTACTCGCCGGGGCTTTTGCTGCGCGCGCCGATGGCGATCGACACCTGATCCGGGCCCAGGCGAAAGCGGAAGTAGTTGGACTGCGGCGGGATCGGTTCCTCGAACACCTGCTGCGGGGGTGCCTTGAGCACGACCACCACTTCGGTGGCGCTGACCGGCAGGCACTTGCCGGCGCGCAGGAAAAACGGCACGCCCTGCCAGCGCCAGGTGTTCAGGCGCAGTTCCAGCGCGGCGTAGGTTTCCACGGTCGAGTGCGGTGCCACGCCCGCTTCGTCCAGATAGCCGCGGTACTGGCCGCGCACCAGGCTTTGTACGGTCAGCGGCGGGATGGCGCGCAGCACGCGCAGGCGCTCGTCGCGCTGTGCCTCGCCCCAGTAGCCGACCGGCGGGTCCATGGCCAGACTGGTCAGCACCTGCAGCAGGTGGTTCTGGACCACGTCGCGCACGGCGCCCAGTTCCTCGTAGAGCGTGCCGCGGCCCTCCACGCCCAGCGTCTCGGCCATGGTGATCTGCACGCTCTCGACGTGGTCGCGGTTCCAGATCGGTTCCAGAAAGCTGTTGGCGAAGCGGAAATACAGCAGGTTCTGCACCGGCTCCTTGCCCAGGAAGTGATCGATGCGGTAGATCGCTGGCTCCTCGAACACCGTGTGCAGGGTTCGGTTCAGTGCCTGCGCCGTGGCCAGATCCCGCCCGAAGGGCTTTTCGATCACCAGCCGGGCGCCGGCGGCGCAGCCGGAAGAACCGAGAAATTCCACCACCGGCCCGAACAGGCTCGGCGGGATGGCCAGATAGAACAACGGATGCTTGGCATCGCCCAGGGCGGCCTTCAGGCGCTCGAAGGTGGCCGGGTCGTGGTAGTCGCCGTCCACGTAGCGCAGCAGCTCCAGCAGGCGCGTTGCTTCCGGCGAGGTCGCCTCGCCGCTGCGTGTGGCCAGACTGTCGCGCACCCGCTCGCGGTACTGCTCCAGCCCCCAGCCGGCGCGCGACAGGCCGATCACCGGCAGGTCCAGATGGCCGCTGCGGATCATGGCCTTGAGCGCCGGGTAGAGCTTGCGGTGAGCCAGGTCACCGGTGGCGCCGAACAGCACCAGGGCGTCGCAGGTTTCGGTCATGGGGATAGCGTCCGGGGTGCGGGTTATTTTTCCTGGTGACCGCCGAACTGCCAGCGCATGGCCGACAGCAGGCGGTCGGCGAAGTCCGCCTCGCCGCGCGAGTCGAAGCGGCCATACAGCGCGGCGGAAATTACCGGCATGGGGACTGCCGTGTCGATGCCGGCCTTGAGCGTCCAGCGGCCCTCGCCGGAATCGGCCACGCGGCCCTCGAACCCTTGCAGGCCGGGATCGTCGCCCAGCGCCGCGGCGGTCAGGTCGAGCAGCCAGGAGCCGACGACGCTGCCGCGCCGCCACAGTTCGGCGATGGCCGGCAGGTCGAAGCGGTAACGGTAGCGCTCGGCGTGCTCGGTGCTGGCGTCCGGCGCCAGGCCGGCCCCGGCGTGCTGCAACAGGTTGAAGCCCTCGGCGTAAGCCGCCATCAGGCCGTATTCGATGCCGTTGTGCACCATCTTGACGAAATGGCCGGCGCCGGACGGTCCGCAGTGCAGGTAGCCGTCCGCGGCGCTGCCAGTCGCCTCGACCTTTGGCGCAATGCCGGACCGCCCCGGCGCCAGGGTTTCGAGCAGCGGTTTGAGGCGATCCACGGCCGCCGCTGGGCCGCCGAGCATCAGGCAGTAGCCGCGCTCCAGCCCCCACACACCGCCGCTGACGCCGGCGTCGACGAAGTCGATGTCGGCCGAGCGCAGCGCCTGTGCCCGGCGAATGGCGGCCTCGAACGGCGAGTTGCCGCCGTCGACGATGCAGTCGCCTGCCGTCAGCAGGGACGCCAGCGCGGTGACGGTTTCTTCCACCGCGCCCGCCGGCAGCATGATCCACACCGTGCGCGGCAGCGTCAGTTTTTCAACCAGTCCCGCCAGGGATGAGGCCGCGACTGCGCCCAGCGCGACGAGTTCCTGCGCCGCTGCCGGGTTGCGGT
Organism: Immundisolibacter sp.; assembly: GCF_014359565.1. Taxonomy (NCBI): domain Bacteria; kingdom Pseudomonadati; phylum Pseudomonadota; class Gammaproteobacteria; order Immundisolibacterales; family Immundisolibacteraceae; genus Immundisolibacter; species Immundisolibacter sp. The sequence continues at coordinate 3,734 of NZ_JACIZD010000009.1, forward strand.
CGAACACCACACACTGATGGCCGCCGGCGAGTAGCCGGCGGACCATGTTGGCGCCCATCCGGCCCAGGCCGATCATGCCGATTTGCATTGGTCATTTCCCACTGTTGAGGCAGTCCACGCCGGTCTGACCGACGTTGCGGGCCGTCCGTGACGACGGCTTAGACCAGCCGTGATGCCCTTCGGCGGTGATGCTGCCACGGCTCGCCGACGCCGGCGTTGCAGGACGGCGGCGGGCGCTTAAAAGGCCTTGGACCAGGTGTCCAGTCCCGGCAACACCGCGTGTGTAAACCATCCTCAGTGCGCGTTGCGGGCCGGGGGTGACCTGAACAGCAGCAGGCACAGCGTGATGAACGCCAGCAGCACAGCGCTGGCGGCAAAGCGATCCAGGCCGAGCCCACCGCTGGCCAGCGGTTTGTCCAGGAAGTCGCCGACCACGGCGCCGAGCGGGCGGGTCACCACGAAGGCCGACCAGAACAGCACGGTGTGCGACAGCCGCGTCCAGCGGTAGGCGCCGGCCAGCGCGATCAGCAGACCACCGAACAGCGCCATGGCGCCCAGGTACCCCAGACCCGCGGTGTCAGCGGTCCAGTCGCCCAGTGCCGTGCCCAGCGTTTGCGACAGCATGATGGTGAGCCAGTAAAACGCCTCCGCCGCGGGTGTGCCGACCGAACTGATGGTCACCGTGCCGAGCGTGCGCCGCCAGGTGGCGAGCGAGGCGATCAGCAGCAGCGCCAGCAGCAGGCTGCCGCCCGGATAGCCGATGCCCAGCGAGCGGGTGGCGAAGTCGGCCAGCGTCGTGCCCAGCATGGTGCTGGCGATCAGGGCGCTCCAGTACAGGGCCGGATGAAAGCGCCGGGCGACCGTCTGCGCGACTACGCCGGCCGCGAACACCACGGCGAAGATGCCGGTGGCGGCCAGATACCCCAGACCCAGCGACATGGACAGTGCGTCGCCGCCGGTCTCGCCCAGCGTGGTGGCGGCGATCTTGACCACCCAGAACAGCAGCGTGACTTCGGGCACCTTGCTCATGCGCGATATCGGCCAGAAAGCACCACGGGCGCCCGTGGCCGGCTGCCGCTGCGGGGCGGCCCAGGGACATTGGCAGACGGCCAGTTAACGCGGCGTCAAGGCGGCGTGAAGAATGCGTTACGGCCTGAGACGCACCGGTCACATCGCGGATGGTTGGGGGTAGATGCGTGTCGCACCCTTCCGGGAAACGGCCGGCAGCCAGCATGGCGTAACCGTGGCGGCGGAGCAGTGCCGCCGATGTCGCCGTCACGGTGCGCGATCGGCGGTGGGGGTCGAGCAGTCGGCGGCAAGCGTCAGTATTTGCGCGCTGCGCCGGCGCTTGAGGTACGGAGTGAAGCGCTCGCTGGCGCAGCGTTCGATGCCTTCCGGCAGCGCCGGCAGGCGCGCGTCTTCCATGACCAGCCGCACTGGGCCATGCGCCGCCTGCGCGCGCAGCCCGGCGGCGTCGACCACCGGAATCGGTGCGCCGTAGTAGTAGAGCAGCCGCGCATCGACCGGCGCGAGGCTGAGCACTGGGCCGGGACTGGCGCGCAGCGCCGCGGCCAGTTCGCCGAGACCCGTGTAGCGGTAGCGGTACAGCCGCGCCTCGCCGAAGGCGTAATAGCCGGCCCAGCCGACTGTCAGCAGCAGGCCGCCCAGGGCGATGACCTGCCAGCGCCGTCGCGACACGGCAGCGAAATCGGCCAGGCGCACGCCGATCAGTACGGCGGCGGCCGGATAGGCCGGCAGCAGGTACTTGGCGTGCTTGTTGGCCAGCAGCGACAACACCAGCAGCGGCAGCAGCAGGCCGGACAGATGCAGCCGGCCGGCCGGTGTGGCCCGCCAGACCCGCCAGCTGGCCCGCGGCGTGGCCAGCACGATCAGGCTCAGCGGCGCAAAGTCGCCCAGCAGCCACAGCAGGTAATTCCATGGCGGATCGAAGGCCATGCCATAGGCCTTGCCGGCCAGATCGGTGGCCGCCACCGGCGCCCACACCGCCGCGCCGAGCTTGGCCGTCACCAGCGCATACCAGGGCAGGGCAATCAGCAGCGCCAGCGCCCAGCCGCGCCAGTGGCCGAGCGCGTCGAGCGCCGCCCGCTGGCGGTGAAACAGGTAATGGCCAAGCAGCGGCGCCGGAAAGAACAGCAAGGCCACCGGCCCTTTGGTCAGCAGCGCCAGGCCCAGCAGCGCGTAGGCCAGATCCAGCCAGTGCCGGCGCCGATCGCTGAGCAGCCAATGGCTGGCTGCCAGCCAGGCGCCGCCGGCCAGCGCCGCGAACAGCATGTCGATCTCGGCGCGCCGGGCGAACATGCTGAAGCCCACGTTGCACAGCAGCGCCAGCACGGCAAAAGCCGCCGCCCATGAAGCGGTCGGCGTCTGGCGGCGCACGGCGCCATGCAATCCGGCCAGCAGCGCCAGCGCCGCCAGCGCCGAGGGCAGGCGCACCGCCCAGGCGTCGGCGGCGCCGCGCAGGTGGGCCACAGCCAGGCCCAGCCAGTAGTGCAGCGGCGGCTTGTCAACGTACACCGCGTCGTTCAGGCGCGGCACCAGCCAGTCGCCGCTGGCGTGCATGGTCTGGATCACCGCCGCGCGGCGGCCCTCGTTTTCCGACAGCAGCGGCAAGGCGCCGAGCCGCCACAGCAGCACGGCCAGCGCGAGCAGGGCGACGGTCGCGCCGTAGCGGCGCGCCGGTTGGGTGATCAGGGTCGGTTCAGCCGCCACAGGCTCAGCTTGGGTTGGATGAGGAGGGCCTCGGCCTGCCAGCCGGGCGGTGGATCGAAGCGCTCGCCGGGCGCGAACAGGTACAGCGTGCCGCGCGCCGGCAAGTGTGCCGCCAGGTCGCCGGGCTCGACCGTCGGCACCAGCGCCTGCGCATAAAAGGCCAGTTCCACCTCGCGCAGGCCGAGCGCCAGCAGCGGCGCCCGGCCACGCGCGGCCTGGCCGGCCGCGCGCAGTTGCGCTGCAGTATCCGCATGGCGCGATAGGCCATAGGCTTCGCCCAGCCGGAAGGCACCCGTCATGACCACCGCCAGCAGCAGGGCGCCGGTCATGGCCTGCCGCCGACCGAGCCAGAGCAGGGCCACGCCGGCCAGCAGCGGCGCCAGCAGATAGCGCGCTCCGAGCAGCCAGGCGAAATAGCCGCCGGCGGCCAGCAGCAGGGCCGCGAAGCCATAGGCGGCCGCTTGCCAGGCGCGCGGCCGCGGCAAGCCGCTTGCCAACGTCTGACCGCACAGGATCGCCAGCGCCGGCGCCAGCAGCAGCGCGTACTGGATCTGCTTGTTGGTGTTGAGGCTCAGGACCACGAAGGTCACCAGCAGCCAGATCAGCACATAGCCCTGCAGGGCATCGCTCGGCCAGCGCCGGTAACGCCAGGCCAGGACCGGCAGCAGCGCCGACCACGGCGCGAAGTACAGAAACACCCGCGGCAGGTAGTACCAGGGCGGGCCGGGGTGGTCGCCGTGCAGATAGGTCTCGCTGATTTCGCGACCGAGGATGGCGGCCGTCGCCTCCGGGTGGTGCCGCCACAGCCACAGATACCAGGCGCCGCCGACGATGATCAGCAGCGCCACGCCCGGCGGCCAGATCAGCGTCCGCAGGCGCGTCCAGTGCCGGTTCAGGCCACACCACACGAGGCCCGCGAGCAGCGGCAACACGGCCGGCGGCAGACCCTTGGCCAGCGTACCGCCGGTGATGGCGGCCCACAGCACGGCCCGGCTGCCGGGCGCCGGGCGCGCCTCGCGTATCGCGGCCCAGGCGGCAAACGCGCCCAGGCTCACGAACAGCAGCAGCAGCGGATCGGTCTCGCCGGTATGGAAAAAACGCAGCGTGATGTGGCTGGAGGCCAGCACCGCCAGCGCGCCCAGCGCCGCCGGCTCGCCGAACTGGCGCCGCGTCCAGGCGGTCACCAGCAGCATCACACCGATCGCCGCCAAGGCCGCCGGCAGGCGGGCGGAGAACTCGTCCACGCGGCCGAGCAGGCGGTAACTGGCGGCGGTCAGCCAGTAGGCCAGCGGCGGCTTCTGGAAACGCAGCTCGCCGTTGAAGCGCGGCGTCAGGTAATCGCCGCTGGCGAGCATCTCGCGCGCCGTCTCGGCCACGCGCAGCTCCTGGCTGCGGCTGATCGGTAGCGCGCCCAGTTGCCACAGGCAGCTGAGCGCCGCCAGCAGCAGCGCGATGGCGGCCGTCCGCCAGCCCGGATCAGTCACCACACAGGTGTTCCTCGGACAGATCGGACGCCAGCAACCTGACCGGCCACAGGCGCAGCGCGCCGCCCCGATAGGGCTGGGCATGAACGCCCGGCGGGGCGGCTTGCCAGCGTTCACACGGATAGACCACGTAACCGTCCCTGTGGGCAGCCGCCCAGGCGGGCAGTTGTTCGTCATGCAGGATGGTGAGCGGTTGGCGCAGGCGACCGAGGAACTGGAACTGGGCGTGGTATTTGCCGACGTGGGCGACCGGTGCGCCGTGCGCCTGCGCGGCGGCGATCCGTTCGGCGAATGCCGTCAGTCGGTAACGGGGAGCCAGTGCCTGCATGGCGCCAGCATAGAAGATGCCGAAACCCAGCGCGAAGACGAGGCCGGTGCGGTAGCTCGCGGTTATGGGATCGCTGCGCTGCGGCCAGCCGATCAGTGCCGCCGCGAGCAACAGCGCGACCGGCACATAGGAAGGAACGTGCCCCATCCATTCCTGTGTCGGGCGAGACCCTTGCAGGTGCGGTAGCACCAGCACGGCCAGGCCGCACACGGCCAGCAGCAGTGCCAGCGGCAGGCCGCTGCGCCGCGTGGTGGGCGTTTCGAGGTCGGCGAGCGCGCGCGCGGCGAGGACCGCCGCCGGCGCCAGCAGCGGCAGCAGGTAATGCGCCTGCTTGCCGCTGATGAGGCAAAAGATCAGCAGCGCGGGCAGCGTCGCGGTCAGGCAAAAGCGCACGCCGGCGTCGCCCGCGCCGCGCAGGCGGGCCAGTCCCCGGTACAGCGGCGGCCACAAGGTCCACGGCAGCGGCAGCGCCGGCAGCAGTTGCAGATACCACCACCAGGGCCGGCGGTGCGAGTAGCTGTGCACCAGCCGGTCGCTGGTCTGGTGGATGCCGATGGCAGCGCCGTAGCTGGCGCCGGCGCGACCGATCGCCGGCCACAGCCAGGCGGCGAGGATGGCCGCACCACCCAGCAGGCCCAGCAGCAGGCCGCCGTACCAGCGCCGCCACTGTCCGGTTTCGTTGCGACCGGCCCACCACCACGGCGCCAGCAGGGCCGCCGGCAGCGTGTGCAGCAGGATTACCGGGCCCTTGGTCAGCAGCCCGCCGCCGATGCCGAGCGCAAACCAGGCCCAGCGTCCGCGCCCCAGCGGCGGCGCAACCAGGGCGTTCAGGCACAGCAGGCTGAACACCGACAGCAGCGTGTCGAACATCACGGCGCCCGTGAACACCTGCCACAGCAGAGCGCTGGCCAGCAGCCAGGGCGCCAGGCGCGCCGCCTTTGGCTGCTGCGGCCACAGGTGTGCCGCCAGCCGGGCCGTGAGCAGCAAGCCGGCCATGGCCGCCAGCGTCGGCGCCAGGCGCGGCCACCATTCGTTGACGCCCAACAGCGCCCAGCCGGCCTGCATGAGCCAGAACAGCAGGGGCGGCTTGTCGACGTATACGGCGCCGTTCTTGTACGGCACGATGAAATCGCCGCGCAGCCACATTTCCCAGGCCACCGACAGGTAGCGGGTCTCGTCGATCGGCAGCAGCGGGCGGCACCACAGCCACAGCAGGCCGGTGAGCAGGGCCAGCGCCAGGGCCGGCCAGGCGCCGCTCGCCCAGCCGGGCGCGCAGGGTTGGGAGCCGCTCATCGTGGCGCCAGGTGCAGCAGCCGGTCGGCGCCCGTCTCTGCCAGGTACAGACCGCCATCGGGCGCCAGCGCGATGCCCTGTGGCTGGCGCAGGTGGCGGGCGATGACCTGCCGGCGGCCGTCCTTGATGCGTACCAGCTCGCCACTGCGGTTCTGGCTGATGACGGCCCACAGGCTGCCGTCGGCGCCGCAGGCGAGCTGGTCGATGCCGTCCAGATCCCCGGCCAGGGTCTGGAGGCCGGCCGGACCCCAGGCCAGGATGCGCCCGCGACCGGATTCGGCGATGCCGATGCGGCCGTCCGGCAGCGTGCACAGGCCCTCCGGCCGGTCCAGGCCGTCCACCAGCGATACCGGCGCGGCGCCCTCGCGCAGCAGCCACAGGTGGCCCTGCGGTTGATCCTGTGCCACCAGCAGACTGCCGTCCGCACGGCGCAGCACGCCCTCCGGACTGTTCATGCGTCCCAGGACGCGCAGGGTCGCGTTGGCAAGGTCGTATTCCATGACACGGCCGTCGTCTTCTTCTTCGGTCACGATCACGGTTCCTGGCCCCAGCAGCAGGCCATCGGGCTCGCCAAAGTCACCGAACACGACCCGCGGTCCGGTCGCAGTCAGTTCGAGCAAGCGGCCGGGCCGGGTTTGCGTGGTGACGTAGCGCGGCCGGCCGTCCTTGTCGAGCGCCAGACTGTCCGGCCGTGGCAGGTCGATCGTGTCGACCAGCTGCCAGCCGGTGGCCAGCCGCAATGGCCACAGCACGCCGTAGCCGGCAGCGCCCAGCACCGCCAGGGCGCCGAGCGCAGCCAGCGCGCTGCAATGGCGGCGTGGCATCAGGCGATCGCCCGGGGCGGCCGCTTTTTCGCCGTCAGCGGTACCCGGCCAAGCGGCGAGTGCTGCGGTGGGCTGCCCGGCACTACCGTGCCGCCGCCGACCCCGGCCTCGTACAGTGCCGTCAGCAGGGCGATGTTGCGCCGGCCTTCGGCGCCGTCCACCAGCCAGGGGTGCGGCGGCGCGCCGCGCAGGGTGTCGATCACCGCCTTCAGGTAACGGGCGTGACCGTTGCCGTATTCGTTCTTTACCGCCTCGCTGGCCGCCTGCATCACCTGCTGCGGATCGTCGCCGTCACCGGCGAAGCGCCACTGGGCCAGTTGATTGACGGCGATGCCGGCGATGACCACCGAGCCGTGTTCCCCAAGCACGCTGAGCGACCCTTCCAGATTGTCCGGGCGCGCCGCCACGGTGGCCTCGTACACGCCGAGTGCCCCGGAGCGAAAGCGCAGCAGGGCGGCGGCGGTGTCCTCGACCTCGATGTCGAGCAGGCGCGTGGCGATCTGGCACTGCACCGACTCCACCGGGCCCATGAACCACTGCAGCAGGTCCAGGTGATGGCTGGCCTGCTGCGACATGACGCCGCCGTCCAGCGCCCAGGTGCCGTGCCAGTCGTCCTGCTCGTAGTAGTCCTGGTGGCGGCACCAGCGCACGCGCACGGTGCCGAGCACCGGCGTGCCGAAGCGCTCGGCTTCCAAGGCCCGGCGTGCCGCCTGCACCGGCGTGTTGAAGCGGTTCTGGTAGACCACGTACAGCGGCGCGTGGTGGGCGGCGCAGGCGCTGATCATGGCGTCGCAGTCGGCCACCGTCAGCGCCATCGGCTTCTCGACCACGATGGCGCGCCCGTACTGCGAAAGGTCGACCACCACCCGCGCGTGGTAACCGGTGGGCACCAGCACGTGGATCAGCTCGATCTCGGGGTGCGCGGCCAGCATGGCGTGGTAGTCGGCGTAGCCCGGCACGCCGTGGGCGGTGGCAGTGCTTGCAGCCTTGGCCGGATCGCTGTCGCACACCGCCACCAGGCGCGCCTCGCTCATTTCGGCGATGGCGTCGAAGTGCTTGTAGGCGACGCGGCCACAGCCGACCACGGCCACGGCGACCGGTTCATGCTTCATAGTGTTCTCCAGGTTCGATTTCCCGCCAGCGGCGGTACACGTGCAAGCCGCCGCCGGCCAGCGCCAGCAACATCAGCGCGGCGGCCGCCACCTGTGCCAGCGACACCCACAGCGAGGTCTTGCCAAGGCCGCTGCCGAGCAGGGCCAGCGGTATGCCTTCCGGCAGAAAGCCCAGAAAGGTGCCGAGCAAGAACACACCGACCGGAGCGTGCCGCACGCCCAGCGCGAGGCTGATCACGGCGCTGGCGATCGGCAGCTGCCGCAGCACGAACACCGCCAGCACCGTGCGCTGATCCAGCAGCCGGCGCAGGCCGGGATGATGGGCCAGCCGCGCCTGCACCCAGGCGCGGCCGGCCGAACGGGCAGTCGAGAAGGTAATGACCGCGCCGAGCGTGGCGCCTAGCTGGGCGTACAACAGCCCGGCGGCGAAGCCGAAGGCCATGCCACCCAGGAAATACAGCGCCAGGCGCGGCACGCCGATGGCGCTGAGCAGTCCACCGCCGAGCACGAACCACAGCGGCGCCAGCGCGCCCTGGCGGTCCAGCCAGGACTTGATCTGCTGATAGTCGTCGAGCCGTGTACCCAGCGACGTGCCGTGCAGCAGGAACAGCACGGCCAGTACCGCGGCCACCAGCAACAACGGCCGGTAACGCGCGCTCATGCGCCGAAAGTGCGCATCAATCTTCCGACACGCGATCCACGCGCAGCGCCCGGCGCTGATACCAGCGCACACCGAAGCAATCGGCCAGGCCCCGCCACAGGCGGTTGTTGATGCCGTACTTGGACACGCCAAAGCGGCGCGCGCGGTCGTTGATGGGGATTTCGGTGACTGCGCCACCCTGCGCCTTGATCAGCGTCGGCAGGAAGCGGTGCATGCCGTTGAAGACCGGTATCTCGACCAGCGCCCGGCGCCGGATCAGGCGATAGGTGCAGCCGGCATCGCGCAGCCGGTCGCCGGTGATGGCGGCCCGAAAGCGGTTGGCGGTGCGCGAGGCAAAGCGCCGCAGCCAGCCTTCCTGGCGCTCGGCCCGGTAACCGCACACGCAGTCCAGGTCGGCGCGCAGCGCCGCCAGGTAGCGCGGAATGTCGGCCGGGTCGTTCTGCAGATCGGCGTCCATGGTCAGCACCAGCTCGCCGCGGGCGGCGCGAAAGCCGGTGGCCTGGCCGGCGCTCTCGCCGCTGTTGATGCGGTGCGTGAGCACGCGCACGCGCGGCTCGGCGGCGGCCAGGCGGGCCAGCACCTGCGCGCTGGCGTCGGTGCTGGCGTCGTTCACGAACAGCACCTCCCAGGGCCGGCCGAGCCCGTCGAGCACCGGCGCGAGCTCGGCCAGCAGTGGTTCGAGGTTGTCCTGTTCGTTGTAGACCGGGATCACCACCGACAGCTGCGGCGCCTCAGGCATGGAACGCCTCCACGGCGTCGCACACGCGCTCGACCTCGGCCGGCGTCAAACCCGGAAACATCGGCAGCGACAGGCAGCTGGCGCAGGCCTCCTCCGCCACCGGCAGGCTGCCCGGCCCCAGATTGAGGCGTGCGTAGGCAGGCTGGCGGTGCAGCGCGATCGGGTAGTGCAGGCCGGTACGTATGCCCAGCTCATGCAAATGCGCGGCCAGCGCCTCGCGCTGCTGGGTGCGCACCACATAGACGTGGTAGATGTGCTCGGCGCCGTCGCGCTGCACCGGCAGCTGCAGCCAGTCCAGGTGCCCCAGGCGTTGCCGGTACTGGTCGGCGATGGCGCGCCGGGCCTCATTCCAGGCCGCCAGGTGCGGCAGGTTCACCCGCAGCAGCGCCGCCTGCAGCGTGTCCAGGCGGCTGTTGGTGCCCTCGAAGTCGTGGCGGAATTTGTCCTCCCGGCCGTGGTTCGAGTACATGCGAATCTTCTTCAGCAGCGCCGGGTCACGGGCGATGACGGCCCCACCGTCGCCGAAACCGCCCAGGTTCTTGGACGGGAAAAAACTGTACACGCCGGCGTCGCCAAAGCTGCCGAGCGCCTGGCCGTGCAGCTGCGCACCGACCGCCTGGGCGCAGTCCTCGACCACCCACAGCGCATGCGCGCGCGCCAGCGGCAGCAGCCGGTCCAGGTCCGCGGCGTGGCCATACAGGTGCACCGGCACGATGGCGCGGGTGCGCGGCGTGATGCGCCGGGCCACGTCATCCGGATCGAGCGTGCAGGTGTCCGGCTCGATGTCGGCGAACACCACCTGCGCGCCGGCCAGGGTCACCGCCTCGGCGGTGGCGATGGCCGTGTGCGCCGGCACGATCACCTCGTCGCCGGGGCCGATGCCAAGCGCATGCAGTGCGGCGTGCAGGCCGGCCGTGGCGTTGGCGACGCCGACGCTGGCGGCGACACCGAGCGCGGTGGCGAATTCCGCCTCGAATACCCGTACCGCCTTGCCGCCGATGAAGTCGCAGTCGGCGAGTGTCTGGCAGGCCGCCGCTTGCAGTGCCGGCAGCAGCGGTGCGTACTGACGGCGCAAATCGACCAGCGGGACGGGTGCATCCGGCATCAGGGCTTCCCGAAGTGGGGTGGAGGGTGCGCGCATGCTAGTGAGCGCACCGTCAAGGCCGCGTCAGGGAACCGTCAGGAAAGCGTTAAGGAAACGCTGAAGTGTTCAGCGCTTCGTTAAGCAAGGGGCATTGCAGGGCACCGGATTCGACGTCACTGCTGCCGGTGTGAGACCTCGCCGCCGAACCACAACTCGAAGCGCATCCCCGCGGGCAAGACCTGCGCCTGCACCTGCCAGCCGCTGCGTTCGCAGATGCGCTGCACGATGGCAAGGCCGAGTCCTTCGCCGCCGGGTATTTCCGGCGCCAGGCGCCGGTGGCGGTCGAAGGCCCGGGGGATGTCGCTTTCCTGCAAGCCCGTGCCGCTGTCCTGCACCACCACCGCGTCGGCGCGTACGGTGATGTGTACCGTGCCTTCCGGTGCGTAACGGACGGCATTGTCCAGCAGGTTGCGCACGGCGACGGTGAGCAGGGTGGGCGGACAGTTCAGGCTCGGTTCGGCCTGTTCCTCCACCACGATGGGCGGCGTGCCGGGCGCCGCCTGTGCGCGTATGCGCCGCACTTCCGCCTGTACCACGGCGTTTACCGAACAGGGCGGGTGCTGACCGGGCGGGGCGGCGGTAGGCGTCCGGCTCAGGGTCAGGAAGGCATCGATCAGGTCCTGCATTTCCTGTGCCGCGAGGTGAATGCGCGTGACGGCGCTGCGCGCGCGTGGCAGAAGTTCCGAGCGGGCCAGCAGGGTTTCGGCAGCGCCGGCGATGATGGCGGCCGGCGTGCGCAGCTCGTGGCTGACGTCGCTGGTGAACAGCCGTTCGCTGGCGATGAACCCCTGCAGTTGCCGCAGGCGCTGTTCGAACACGCGTGCCAGTTGGCCGATCTCGTCGTCGGCAAAGCCGGTTGCCAGGTGCCGGGGGGCGCGCGCCGGATCGGCCCGGCGCACGCGTCGCGCGAGGCGGACCACCGGCTCGAGCACGCTGCTGGCGATCAGTCGGGCGAGCAGGAGCGCCGCCAGCACGGACACCACGGTGCCGCCCAGCAGCACCGCAAACCAGCCCCGCTCCCTGTTTTCCAGCGCGGATGCGTCCCTGACCAGGTAATAACGCCGACCGGCGTGGTCCCGGCGCACCACATGATAGGTGTCGTGGCCGTCGAACACTTCGCGCCAGCCGCGTTCCTGCTGGGCCAGGAACGGTGGCAGTTGCCCTGCCGGCATGTCTGGCGTGACGTAAAGGCGTGTCCGGTTGGCGAGGGTCAGCGGCTGCGGTTGCGGCGTCTCGCCCAGGTGGTTGATCCACCAGTGCAGATCACCTTCGAGCTGGCTCACGAACAGGTTTTCCTCGAATTCCTCGATGGCTACGAACGTGACCAGCGAGAACAGGCCCGACACCGCGGCGGTCATCGCCACAAAGGCCACCACCAGCCGCTGGCGCAGCGGCGTGCGCTTAATCGCCACCGGGCGCTGCCAGGCGGTAACCGATGCCGCGGACGGTTTCGATCAGCGGGCTCGCAAACGGCCGGTCGACCGCCTGGCGCAGACCATGTATGTGCGTGCGCAGGGCATCGCTGTCGGGCGGCAGGTCTGGCCACAGCACGCGTTCCAGTTCGCTGCGCCGCACCAGGCGTGGCGCGGCGCGCAGCAGGGTCTCCAGCAATTTGAGTTCGGTCGGCGTCAGCGCGAGCGCTTGCCCGGCGCGCACGGCGCGGGCATTGGCGACGTCCAGTACCAGATCGGCGAAGCGCAGCAGTGACTCCCCGACCGGTTGGCTGCGCCGCAGCAGGGCCTCGATGCGGGCTTCGAGTTCCGCCAGCGCGAACGGCTTGACCAGGTAGTCGTCCGCGCCGGCGCGCAGGCCCGCCACACGCTGCTCGACCGCATCGCGGGCGGTCAGCATCAGGATCGGCGTGCGCCGGCCCTGGTCGGCCCGCAGCCGCCGGCACAGTTCCAGGCCGTCCAGGCGCGGCAGGCTCAGGTCCAGCACGATCAGGTCGTAGGCGCCGCTGCTGGCCAGGGCCAGCCCGGCGAGTCCGTCGCGCGCCGAATCGAGCTCGTAGCCCTGGTCCTCGAAATAGTCGTAGAGGTTCTGCAGCAGGGCCGCGTTGTCCTCGATGAACAACACCCGAACGCGCGGCGCCGCGGTGTCGCGCTCACGACCCAGAGTCATCGGCGGTCCGGCATAGGGGCTTGGAATGTAGGCTTGTGCCGCCCGGCAGGGTTCGAGGCGGACGCTGCGGCGGGAAAACGGGTTGCCTTGGGGTGTCGATTGTGGCCGCTGCGGGGTTCAGGCGCCATGCTGGACCGCAGTGTTCGCCGAACCGTCGGGGTTTACCGCGGCGCCGGCGGCGTACGCTCGGCCCGGCCTCACAAATACGGCGAGAACAGCCAGCACAGCGCGTCCCGGGTGCGCACGGCAAGGCGGCGCTGGCTGATTTCGGTCAGTGTCACCGGGCGCGAACGCTCCCAGGCGGTCGCGAAATGATCCGCCAGCAGGGTGTTCAGGGCCGCGTCGTACAGCTCGACATTGAGCTCGAAGTTCAGGCGCAGGCTGCGCGGGTCCAGATTCGCCGAACCGACCTGTGCGTAGTCCTCGTCGATCAGCAGCAGCTTGCTGTGCACGAACGGCGGCGGCTGGTAGCGCACTTCGACGCCGTGCTGCAGCAGCTCCCACAGCATGTTGCGCGTGGCCCAGTGCACGTAGGGCAGGTTGTTCTTGCCCGGCAGCAGCACCGACACCTGCACGCCGCGCAGGGCCGCCGCCTGCAGGGCGCCCAGCAGCTCGCGCGATGGCAGGAAGTAGGGCGTCATGATGCAGATGCGCCGTTGCGCCGCCGACACGGCCACCAGCAGCACCAGCGCCAGGCGGTCCAGGTCCTCGTTGGGGCCGTCGGTGATCACCCGGCAGGACGCACTGCCCGGGCCGCTGCCGGCGGGCGCCGGTTCCGGCAGCGCCTGGCCGGTGGCGAAATGCCAGTCCTCGGCGAACACGCTTTCCATCTGGCCGACCACCGGCCCGCGCAGGCGCAGGTGCAGGTCGATCACCCGGTTGCGGCCGCCGCCGGCCACGCAGTGGTAGTCGGCGATGTTCATGCCGCCGGTGAAGGCGACTTCGCCATCGACCACCAGCACCTTGCGGTGATTGCGCATGTTCACGTGCAGGCTGGGCGGCCACAGGCGCAGCGGCAGGAACTCGGCCACCCGCACGCCGGCTTCCTTGAGCAGTGGCCGTGCCCGCGCCGCCGTGTACCACTGGCCAAGGCCATCGATCAGCACGCACACCGTCACGCCGCGGCGCTGAGCGGCCTTGAGCGCGTCGATCAGGTCGCGCGCCGCGCCGCTGGCGCCGAAGATGTAGGTCGACAGGTAGATGTAGCGCTCGGCCGAGCGGATGGCCTCGATCATGGCCGGGTAGGCCTGCTCGCCGTTGTGCAGCAGTTCGGCCGTGTTGCCCGGCAGGCAGGGGCGATGGCTGATGCGGCCGGAGGCGCGGGCAATCGGACCGCCCGGTCCGCCCGCGCTGGCCGGGACATCGGGTGGCGCCGGTTCGGCATCCTCCGCCTGCTCGTAGCCAAACTCCAGCGGCAGCGCAAGGCGCCCGTGCAGGCGCCGGGCACGGGTGCGGATGCGGTTCACGCCGAACGCCAGGTACAGCAGCGGCCCGCCCAGCGGCAGCAGCAGGGTGATGCCGATCCAGGCCAGCGCGGAGCGCGGCTCGCGTTTGGTCAGCAGGGCATGCCAGGCGCACAGTAGGCTAAGGCCCGTGTGCAGGCTAAGGACCAGCCAGCCGACCGCCGCCGGCAGTTCGAATGCCATGCCGGACCGGCCTAGAACAGGATCACGCTGCGGATGCTCTGGCCGGCATGCATCAGCTCGAAGGCGTGGTTGATCTGCTCCAGCGGCAGGGTGTGGGTGACGAACTCGTCCACGTGAATCTGTCCGGCCAGGTAGCGGTCCACGTAGCCGGGCAGCTGCGAGCGCCCCTTGACGCCGCCAAACGCGCTGCCGCGCCACACCCGGCCGGTGACCAGCTGGAAGGGCCGGGTGCGGATTTCCTCGCCGCCGCCGGCCACGCCGATGATGGTCGACTCGCCCCAGCCCTTGTGGCAGCACTCCAGCGCCGCGCGCATCACATCCACGTTGCCGATGCACTCGAAGGAATAGTCGACGCCGCCGTCGGTCAGCTCGACGATCACGTCCTGGATCGGCGCCGCATGCTCGGCGGGGTTCACGCAGTCGGTGGCGCCCAGCTGTCGCGCCAGCTCGAACTTGGCGGGGTTCAGGTCGACACCGATGATGCGTGCGGCGCCGGCCATCACCGCGCCCTGCACGGCGCTAAGACCGATCGCGCCCAGACCGAACACCGCCACCGTCGATCCGGGCTGCACCTTGGCGGTGTTGAGCACCGCGCCGATGCCGGTGGTGATGCCGCAGCCGAGCAGGCACACCTTGTCCAGTGGCGCGGCGGGGTTGATCCTGGCCACGGCGATTTCCGGCAGCACCGTGTATTCGCTGAAGGTGGAGGTGCCCATGTAGTGGAAGACGGTCTTGCCGCGGGCGGTGAAGCGCGACGTGCCGTCCGGCATCAGGCCCTTGCCCTGCGTGGCGCGGATGGCCTGGCACAGGTTGGTCTTGCCCGAGGTGCAGAACGCGCACTGGCCGCACTCGGGCGTGTACAGCGGAATCACGTGATCGCCGGGCTTGAGCGTGGTGACGCCGGGGCCGATGTCCTCGACGATGCCGCCGCCCTCGTGGCCCAGGATGGCCGGGAACACGCCCTCCGGGTCGCGGCCGGACAGGGTGTAGGCATCGGTGTGGCACACACCGGTCGCCACCATGCGCACCAGCACCTCGCCGGCCTTGGGTCCGGCCACTTCGACCTCGTCGATTTCCAGCGGCTGGCCGGCGGCCCAGGCGATGGCGGCGCGTGCTTTCATGAATCGGCTCCCTGTGTGCGTGGCGTGGCAACGGGGCATTATGCCAACGTGCCGCGCTTGCCCGTTGGCGGCCGGCCGAATGTCCCAATCAGCGGCCTGTGCGGCTGCTACCATGCAGCCGGCCGTGATTCCGGAGACCTGTCATGGGGCTGCCCCTGCGCGATCAACAGCTGCATACCTACGGCGAGTACCTGACCTGGCCGGACGACTTGCGCTACGAGCTGATCGACGGCCGCGCTTACGCCATGTCGCCTGCGCCCACGCGGCGGCACCAGCAGGTTGTCGGCGAATTGTTCCGGCAGATCGCAAATGCTCTGCAGGGCCACCCATGCCGGGCCTATGCCGCCCCTTTCGATGTGCGCCTGCCGCGCGGCAACGAGGCCGACGAGGCCATCGACACCGTGGTGCAGCCGGATATCGCCGTGTTCTGCGACCGCAGCCGCCTGGACGAGCGCGGCGCCCGCGGCGCGCCGGACTGGATCATCGAGGTGCTGTCGCCGGGTACCGCCAGCCACGACCAGCTGCTCAAGCGCGACCTGTACGAACGCCACGGCGTGGCCGAATACTGGCTGGTGCATCCGGGCGACCGGCTGGTCACCGTCTACCGCCTGCGGGACGGCGCCTACGGCAAGCCGCACGTGCAGGAGTTCGCCGGCAGTCTCGGTCCAACGATTCCGGACCGCGTGCAGGTCGACCTCGATCTGTTGGCGGGCGCGCTTGCCGACTGATCCGGGTGGACTGAACGGGGCGCGCCACCGGTGTTTCGGGATGCCGGTCGGCGCCGAAGGTCTGGCCTGGCGCGGCCGTTAATGCGCTGCGCAGATGGCCTTGTAGAGCGCCTGATAACGCGCCGGCGTGACTGTTGCGTCGAGCGGATCGCTGACGACGCTGGCGGTGCCTGCGGCGATGTCCCAGTCGGCGTCGCGCAGCTGCTGTTCGGCGCGCGGCAGCAGTTCCCGCTCCTCGCGCTGCAGGTGCGCCCGCTGCGCGGCGATGAATTCGCGGCCGGCGTCCACCAGCCGGTCGCGCATCAAGGTCGCATCGTCCACCTGCACCGCCTCGAGCAGGCCATAGAACGCGGCGCTGTCGTGAAACAGGCGCTCGTGCTCGGCGATCTGCGCCTGGCAGGCGTCGGCGGCGCCGGGGTCGCTGGCCGCCAGACGCGCGAACAGCACGTCCTCGACCGGGTGGTGCAGGCGGTTGGGGAACTCGGTGATGTAGGTCATGGCGTCCAGCATCAGGTCGAAATCCACATCCTCGGCCCGGGCCAGGCGATCGATTTGGGTTTCCAGGACGTTCAGCACCTGCGTCAGGCGCCGGTGATCGTCGTGCAGGCGTTGCGCGAGTGGGTGCATGGTGGAACCTCGCAGTCGGGTGGCATGACACCCATTTGACACCTTCCGGAAGGCATCATGTCGATACGGCCTGGCGAGCGCGTTATTGCGCGAGGTCAGAGCCGTGCACACCCGGAGCGGGTCACAATCGAAACCATGCAAGAGCCACCACACACCGTGAAGCTGATCGACCTCGCCGGCCTGCAGGCGCTGTTCGATGCGCTGACCCGGCGCGGCTACGAGATCGTCGGGCCGGTGCACCGGGACGGCGCCATCGTCTACGACCGCATCGATGCTGTGGCCGAGCTGCCGGCCGGCTGGACCGACCAGCAGGCGCCGGGCAGCTACCGGCTCACGCGGCGCGACGACGACGCGGTGTTCGGCTACGCCGTCGGGCCGCACTCGTGGAAGCGCTATCTGTTCCCGCCCAGGCAGACGCTGTTTTCGGTGCAGCGTCTGGACGACGGCGGGCTTAGTTTCAAGCCGGAGCCGATCGACGCGCCGAAACGCGCCTTCATCGGCGTGCGCGCCTGCGAGCTGGCGGCCATCGGCGTGCAGGACCGGGTGTTCGCCGGCGGCGAGCACGTCGATCCGGCCTACGCGGCGCGGCGCGAGGCGGTGCTGCTGGTGGCGGTCAACTGCGCGGTGGCGGCCGACACCTGCTTTTGCAGCGCGATGGACACCGGGCCGGCGGTGCGTGGTGGTCATGATCTGGTGCTCACGGAGCTGATCGACGCCGCCGGCCAGCGCTTCCTGGTCGAGGCCGGCAGCGCGCTCGGGCGCGAGCTGCTGGCCGGCCTGCCCGGGCCGGCGGCCAGCGCGGATGACATCGCCGCTGCCGGCGCGCAGTCGCAGCGCGTCGCCGCCGGGCAGACGCGCCGCATCGATGCCGCCGCGGTGCCGGCGCTGCTCATGCGCAATCTGCAGCACCCGCGCTGGGACGCGGTGGCGCAGCGGTGTCTTTCCTGCGCCAACTGCACGCTGGCCTGTCCGACCTGCTTTTGTTCGAGCAACCAGGAAGTCACGGATCTGGCCGGCGCCGCGCACCGGGAGCGGCACTGGGATTCCTGCTTCAACGTCGAGTTCAGCCACCTCGGTCACGGCAGCGTGCGCGACTCGGTCAAGGCGCGCTACCGGCAGTGGCTCACGCACAAGCTGGCCACCTGGCACGAGCAGTTCGGGCAAAGCGGCTGCGTCGGCTGCGGGCGCTGCATCAGCTGGTGCCCGGTGGGCATCGACCTGACCGAAGAGGTGGCCGCCATCGCCGCCAGCGACGCGGGGGGCAGGCCATGACGCTGCGCGAACTGGTCGCGAGCCAGCGCTTCTGCCAGGGGCTGAGCGAGGGCCAGTGCGGGGAGCTGGCGGCCTGCGCCAGCGAGCGGCAGTTCGCCCCGGGCGAGTTTTTGCTGCGCCAGCACGCCCCGGCGGACACGTTCTATTGGGTGCTGGAAGGGCAGGTGAAAATCCGGCTCGCCCTGCCGGGGCAGGGCCTGGTGACGCTGGAAACCCTAGGCCCGGACGAGGCGGTCGGCTGGTCGTGGTTTGCGCCGCCGTATCGCTGCCAGTTCGACGCGCTGGCGACCACGCCGACGCGCACGCTGGCCTTTGCCGCCGCGCCGCTGCGGGCGCTCATGGAGCGCGATCCGACGGTCGGTTGCGCCGTGCTCAAGGTGCTGGTGTCGACGCTCAGCGAGCGCGTGCAGTCCTGCCGCCTGCAGGTGCTGGACGTCTATGCCCCGCCGGGAGGACGGCGATGAGCGCGCCCGCCGAACCCACGCTGCCGGCGCCGTACCGCATCGTCGGGCGCCGCCAGGACAGCGCCGACGTGTTTACCTGGACGGTCGAGCCGCTCGGGGAACCGGCGCTCACCTTCCTGCCCGGCCAGTTCAACATGCTGTACGCCTACGGCATCGGCGAGGTGCCGGTGTCGATCAGCAGCGCGGCGGCCGGCGAGCCCCTGCTGCACACGATCCGCGCCGTGGGCAGCGTGACGCGGCCGATGGCGGCGCTGCCGGTGGGCACGGTGATCGGCCGGCGCGGCCCCTACGGCAGCGCCTGGCCGCTGGCCGAGGCCGAAGGCGGCGATCTGCTGATCGTCGCCGGTGGCCTGGGCTTGGCGCCGCTGCGCCCGGCCATCCTCGGGGCGCTGGCCCGGCGTGCGCAGTTCGGGCGGCTGTGCCTGCTCTACGGCACGCGCGGCCCGGCCGATGTGCTGTTCGCGGACCAGCTGGCCGCCTGGCGTGCGCGCGGTGATCTGGAGTTGCGCGTGACGGTGGACCGCGCCACGCCCGACTGGACCGGCGAGGTCGGCGTGGTGACGCGCCTGATCGCCCGCGCCGACGTCGATCCGGCGCGCACCACCGCCCTGGTGTGCGGGCCGGAGATCATGATGCGCTTCGCCGGCGAGGCGCTGCTGCGCCGTGGCGTGCCGGCGACGGCGATTCACCTGTCGCTGGAGCGCAACATGAAATGCGCGGTCGGCTACTGCGGCCACTGCCAGCTGGGGCCGCATTTCATCTGCCGCGACGGCCCGGTGCTGGCCTGGCCACGCCTGGCGGGCCTGCTCGACGTGGCGGAGCTGTGACATGAGCGCAGCCGCCAAACCGCGTCTTGCCGTGTGGAAGTTCGCCTCCTGCGACGGCTGCCAGCTGAGCCTGCTCGACTGCGAGGACGAGCTGCTGGCGGTGGCCGACGGGGTCGAGATCGCCCTGTTCCCGGAAGCCTCCAGCCGCATGCTGCCGGGGCCGTACGACGTGTCGCTGGTGGAGGGCTCGATCACCACCGCGCACGATCGCGAGCGCATCCGGGACGTGCGCGCGCAGTCGCGGCTGCTGGTGACCATCGGCGCCTGCGCCACCGCCGGCGGCATCCAGGCGCTGCGCAACCTGCGCGACGTGGAGGAGTGGAAGCGGATTGTCTACGCGCGGCCGGACTGGATCGACAGCCTGGCCACCTCGACGCCGATCGCCGCCCACGTCAAGGTCGACTACGAACTGCGCGGCTGCCCGGTGAACAAGGCCCAGCTGCTGGAACTGCTGGCCGCGCTGCTGGCCGGGCGGCGGCCGAACGTGGCCACCTCCAGCGTGTGCGAGGAATGCAAGGCCCGCGGCACGCCGTGCGTGCTGGTGGCCCACGGCACGCCGTGCCTGGGGCCGGTCACGCAGGCCGGCTGCGGCGCCATCTGCCCTGCCTACCACCGCGGCTGCTACGGCTGCTTCGGGCCCAAGGAAACGCCCAATCCGGCGGCACTGAGCGAGCAGCTGCTGGCCCTGGGCATGGATCGGGCGGCGCTCGGGCGTTTCTACCGCACCTTCAACGCCGCCGCGCCGGCCTTCGGCGACGAGGCCCAGCGCCATGACCCACAGCCATGACTGAAACCACCCGCACCATCGAGGTCAACCAGCTGGCCCGCGTCGAGGGGGAGGGCGCGCTGCACCTGGCCATCGACGGCGGGCAGCTGACCGTCGCCGAGCTGCGCATCTTCGAGCCGCCGCGCTATTTCGAGGCCCTGCTGCGCGGGCGCGACTGCCGCGAGGCGCCGGACATCACCGCCCGCATCTGCGGCATCTGCCCGGTGGCCTATCTGATGAGTTCCTGCGCCGCCATCGAGGACCTGTGCGGCCTGCGCGTGCCGGCGCCGCTTGTCGACCTGCGGCGCCTGCTGTACTGCGGCGAGTGGATCGAAAGCCACGTGCTGCACATGTTCATGCTGCACCTGCCGGATTTTCTGGGCTACCCGGACGCGGTCAGCATGGCCCGGGAACACGGCGATCTGGTGCGCGCGGCCCTGCGCATCAAAAAGGCCGGCAACGGCATCGTGGCGCTGCTGGGCGGGCGCGAGATCCATCCCATCAACGTGCGCATCGGCGGCTTCTACCGCCTGCCGACGCGGGCGGAACTGGCACCCCTGCGCGATGAACTTGCCTTTGCGCTCGACGCCGCCGAGCAGGCGCTGGTGCCGCTGGCGGCGCTCGATTTCCCGGATTTCGAGCGCGACTACACCTTCGTCGCCCTGCGCCACGACAGCGAGTACCCGATGGGCCGCGGTCGGCTGGTGTCCAGCGACGGCGTGGACCTGCCAGTCGCCCGCTACGACGACTACCTCACCGAACACCACGTCCGGCACTCGACCTCGCTGCACAGCCGCACCGCCGACGGCGGCGTGGTGCACCTGGGCCCGCTGGCGCGCTATGCCCTGAACCACGACCGCCTCACGCCGCGTGCGCGGGCGGCGGCCGCGGCGGCGGGCCTCCCGCCGGTGGTGCGCAACCCGTTTCGTAGCATCCAGGTACGCGGCGTGGAGGTGGTGCTGGCGCTCGAGGAGGCGCTGCGCCTGATCGACGGCTACGTTCCCGGCGACACGCCGGCGGCGGCCTTCGAGCCGCGCGCCGGCATCGGCTACGGCGCCACCGAGGCGCCGCGCGGCGTGCTCTATCACCGCTACGCAGTGGACGCGGCCGGCCTGATCACGGACGCCAAGATCGTCGCCCCGACCTCGGTCAACCAGGCCGTGATCGAGGCGGATCTGCGCCACTACGTGGAGCCGAACCTGCACCAGCCGGACGAGGCGCTGCGCGCCGTGTGCGAAACCGCCATCCGCAACTACGACCCGTGCATCTCCTGCTCGGCGCATTTCCTGAAGCTGACCGTGGAGCGGCGCTGAGCGGTGCGGCTGCGCGTGCTGGGCATCGGCAACGGCGCGCGGCGTGACGATGGCGTCGGCGTGTGGGTGGCTCAGGCGCTCGCCGCGCGGCTGGGTGACAGCCTCGATGTGCGTGTGCTCGGCGACGACGGCTTCCAGCTGGTCGATGCGCTCGGCGGCATCGACGCCGCGCTGTTGATCGACGCCGTGCAGTCGGGCGCGGCGCCCGGCACCGTGCACCGCTTCGACGCCGCGCGGCAGCCACTGCCGCCGGCGCTGCTGCGCTGCTCGACGCACGCGCTGGGGGTGGCCGAAGCACTGGAACTGGCCCGAGCGCTCGGCCAGTTGCCGGCGCGGGTCGCCGTCTACGGCATCGAGGGCGCGGATTTTGGCCTCGGCGCGGGGCTGAGTGCCCCGGTGGCCGCGGCGGCGGCGGGGCTGGTGGAGGAACTCGCCGCGAACCTGACGGACCGGCCATGCACGAACACTCCCTGATCGCCAACCTGCTTTCCCGGATCGACGCCATCGCGTGCCAGCACAGCGCCAAGCGCGTGGTTGGCGTTTCGGTGTGGATCGGGGCGCTGGCGCACATCTCGGCCGGCCATTTTCGCGAGCATTTCGAGGACGGCAGCCGCGGCAGCCTGGCCCAGGGCGCGCGCCTCGACATCGAGGTGTCGGACGACCCCGAGCACCCGCAGGCCCAGGACATCCTGCTGCGCAGCATCGAGGTCGTGTGATGGCGCAGCCGGCGGCCGCCGGCCAGCGCCGGCTGCGCATCCGCGTGCATGGCGCGGTGCAGGGGGTCGGGTTTCGCCCGCAGGTGTACCGGCTGGCGGTGGCGCTGGGCCTGGCCGGCAGCGTGCGCAACGCCCGCGACGGCGTGCAGATCGAGGCCCAGGGCACCGACGCCGCGCTCGAGGCGCTGCTGGACGGCCTGCGCCGCCTGCCGCCGCCGGTGCGGGTGGAGGGCCTGCAGTGCGAAGCCGTGCCGGCGACCGGCGACGACCGCTTCGTCATCGCCGCCAGCCAGAGCGGGGCGGGCGCCGCGCTGCCGCTGCCGGACCTGGCCCCGTGCGCCGATTGCCTGGCGCAGCTGCGCGATCCGGCCGACCGGCGTTACGGCTACCCCTTCATCAGCTGCACGGCTTGCGGCCCGCGCTACAGCATCATCGCCGCCATGCCGTACGACCGCGAACGCACGGCCATGGCGGCATTTGTGCCGTGCGCGGCCTGCGCCGCCGAGTACGCGGACCCAACCAGCCGGCGCTTCCAGCACCAGGCCAACGCCTGCCCGGCCTGTGGCCCGCAGCTGACCCTGTGCGACGCCGCCGGCACGGCCCTGGCGCAGGGCGGGGCGGCGCTCGCCGCCGCCGCGGCGGTGCTGCGGGACGGCGGCATCGTGGCCCTGAAGGGCCTGGGCGGATTTCAGCTGCTGACCGACGCCCGCGACGCGGCCGCCGTGGCGCGCCTGCGCGTCCGCAAGCACCGTCCGCACAAGCCGCTGGCGGTGATGTTCCCGGACCTGGCGGCGGTCCATGCGGCCTGCCGGGCAGGGCCGGCCGAACAGGCCTTGCTGCAATCGCCGGCGGTGCCCATCGTGCTGCTGGATGCCCGGCCCGGCGTGCTGGCCGCCAATCTGGCGCCGGACAATCCGCGCCTGGGCGCCATGCTGCCCAGCACGCCGCTGCACGTGCTGCTGCTGGAGGCGCTCGGCTTTGCGCTGGTTGCCACCAGCGGCAATGCCGCCGGCGAGCCGCTGTGCGCCGACAACGCGCAGGCGCTCTCGCGCCTGGCCGGCATCGCCGATGCGTTCCTGCTGCACGACCGCGCCATCCTGCAGCCGCTGGACGACTCGGTCGTGCAGCTGGCGGCGGGGCGGCCGCAGACCCTGCGCCTGGCGCGCGGGCTGGCACCGCTGGCCCTTGCGCATGCCGGGCGCGGCAGCGTGCTGGCGCTGGGCGGTCACCAGAAAAACGCGCTGGCGGTTGGTGGGGCCGGGCGCATCGTGCTTGGCCCGTACCTGGGCGATCTGGACACCGCCCTGGCGCGGCAGCGCTTGGCCACCGCCACCGCGCGGTTGCCGGCCGTGGCGGGCGGGCAGCCGGCGTGGCTGGCTTGCGACCTGCATCCGGACTACGCCAGCAGCCGCTGGGCGGCGGCCGATCCGCGGCCGTGCCAGACGGTGCAGCACCACCACGCGCACCTGGCCGCGGTACTGGCCGAGCACGCGATCGCCGGCGAGGTGCTGGGCGTGGCCTTCGACGGCGCCGGCCTGGGCGAAGACGGCACCCTGTGGGGCGGCGAATTTCTTCACGGCGACAGCCGGCAGGTGCGGCGCGTCGCCCGCTGGCGGCCGTTCCCGCTGCCGGGCGGCGAGCGGGCGGCGCGCGAGCCCCGACGCAGCGCGCTCGGCTTGCTGTACGCCGCCTACGGCCCCGCGCTCGGCGGCGTGACGCTGGACCTGCGCGAACCCGAGCGGCGCACCCTGCTGCAGGCGCTCGCATGCGGCCTGAACACGCCGCTGACCGGCAGCGTCGGACGGCTGTTCGATGCCGTGGCGGCGCTGCTGGGCCTGTGCCAGGTGATGAGCTTCGAGGGCCAGGCGGCGCAGCGGCTGCAGGCCGCGGCCGAGCAGGTGCCCCGCCAGAGGCCGTATCCTGTTGAGCTTGTGCGCGACGGCGACGGCTGGCTGATCGACTGGCGCCCCATGCTGGCGGCCCTGCTTGGCCAGCGCGCCGCCGGCGGGCCGGTGGCGGCGATCGCGGCGCGCTTTCACGCCACCTTGGCGGCGGCCGTGGCCGGCGTGGCGCAGCGCCTGCGCGCCGGGCGGGTGGTGCTGTGCGGCGGCTGCTTCCAGAACCGGCGGCTGCTCGCCGATACCCGCGCCGCCCTGCAAGAGGCCGGCATCGCCGTGTGGTGGCCGGCGCGTCTGCCGCCGGGCGACGCTGCGCTGGCGTGCGGTCAGGCGGCGGTCGTGTTGGCGCGCGGCGACCGGGCAACACCGGCGGCGCAACCATGCCCAGCGGGCAGCGACGGAGCGAACTGAACCATGTGTCTGGCCATTGCGGGGCAGGTGCTCGAGCTAACCGACGGCGGCGGCCTGTTTGCCCGCGGCCGGGTGGACTTCGGCGGCGCGGTGCGCGAGGTGTCGCTGATCTGCACGCCCGAGGTGGCGGTCGGCGACTGGGTGCTGGTGCACGCCGGGCTGGCCATTGCCCGCATCGACGCCGAGGCCGCCGACCGGGCGCGCCGGGAGTTGGCCCGGCTGGCGGCGGCTCTGTGACCCCTGGGCGCGCCGCAGGCGCCCGCAGGCGGGCCCGGCCGCTGCAGCGGCCTGAAAAGGAGCGCACCGGACGCGCCTTCGTTCACAGATACCGACACTGCAAGCAGGGAGTCTGAGGCGTGTTTTCGCGTGTCCTGCAGGGAGCTTGGACCCGCCACGACTGGTGGTCGCCGGGCCGTTGGCGCCGCCGCCTGGCGTACTGGGGCGGCGCCATCCTGGTCGGGCTGGCGGCGGTGGCCTTCGCCTGGGCATGCGATGCCGCGTTCGATCTGTTCGAGCGCCTGCGCGCCCAGCACCGCGCCTGGCCGCTGCTGGTGACGCCACTCACCTTCGTGGCGCTGGTTTGGGTGACGCAGGGCCGGCTGGCGGCCACCCGCGGCTCCGGCATTCCCCAGGTCAAGGCGGCGCTTTCCACCGGCGATGGCGCCTGGCGCGCCGGGCTGCTGTCGCTGCGCGTGGCGCTGGCCAAGATGGGGCTGACGGTGCTGGCGATGGGCGGCGGCGCCTCGGTGGGCCGCGAGGGGCCCACCGTGCACGTGGGCGCGAGCTTGTTGTTCGTGGTCGGCCGGCGGTTCGGGTTTACCGATCAGGTGAACGGCCGGCACCTGGTGCTGGCCGGAGCCGCCGCCGGCATCGCCGCCGCCTTCAACGCGCCGTTGGCCGGCGTGGTGTTCGCCATCGAGGAGATGGCCGGCGCCTTCGAGGAACGCATGAGCGGCGTGCTGCTGACGGCGGTGATCGTCGCCGGCGTGACCGCCATCGGCCTGCACGGCGACTACGCCTATTTCGGCCAAGTCGAGGCCGGCTTGCCTCTGGGCCAGGCCTGGCTGGCGGTGCTGGTGATCGGCCTGGTGTGTGGCTTCGGCGGCGGGCTGTTTGCCCGGCTGATCCTGCTGCAGCCGCTGCCGTGGCTGCTGCGCCTGCCGCGTTTGGGCGGCCTGTCCCGGGCGCGCGGCGAGCTGCTGCTGGCCGCCGCCTGTGGCCTGGCGGTGGCGGCCTTGACCCTGCTCGGTGGCTACGATCTGCACGGCACCGGTTACCAGCAGGCGCACGCCATCGTGCAGGGACAGGCCGGGCAGGACTCCGGAGGGCTGTACGCGCTGCTGAAGTTCGCCGCCAACGTGTTGTCGTACTGGGCCGGCGTGCCCGGCGGCATCTTCTCGCCGGCGCTGGCGGTGGGCGCCGGCCTCGGCCAGGGGCTGGCGCCGTGGCTGCCGGGCGCCCCGCTGGCGGCGGTGGCGCTGCTTGGCATGGCCGGCTACCTGGCCGGGGTGACGCAAGCGCCGCTGACCGCCGCGGTGATCGCCCTGGAGCTGACCGCCAACCAAAGCCTGGTGATCCCGATCATGGCCACCTGCCTGCTGGCGCGCGGCGCCTCCACGCTGGTGTGCCGAAAGCCGGTGTACGGGGCCATCGCCGAGCGCCTGCTGGCCGGGCATCAGAGCGCCGCCGCGGCGCGCGGGTCATGAGCAGCGCCGAGTACCGCGACCCGGTCACCGTGCGCCGGCTGCTGGATGCCATCGCCGGCACCGTCAGCCGGCCGTGGACGCTGATGGAAATCTGCGGCGGGCAGACGCACGCCATCCTGCGCGCCGGCATCGACCGCCTGCTGCCGCCGGCGGTGACGCTGGTGCACGGCCCCGGCTGCCCGGTGTGCGTGACGCCGGTTGGTGTCATCGACCAGGCGATCGCGCTGGCCGGCCGACCCGAGGTGACGCTGTGTTCCTTCGGCGACATGCTGCGCGTGCCAGGCAGCTGCGGCGATCTGCTGGCGGCGCGGGCCGCCGGCGGCGACGTGCGGGTCGTTTACTCGCCGCTCGACGCGGTTGCCCTGGCCGGCCGCGAGCCGAAGCGGCAGGTGGTGTTCTTGGCGGTCGGTTTCGAGACCACGGCGCCGGCCGCCGCCGCCGCGGTGCGCCAGGCCCAGGCGCTGGATCTGCCCAATTTCAGCCTGCTGTGCGCGCAGGTGCGGGTGGCGCCGGCGATGGCCGCCATCCTGGCCGCGCCGGACTGCCGCATCCAGGGCTTTCTGGCCGCAGGTCACGTCTGCGCGGTGATGGGGTTGGCCGAATACGCGCCGCTGGTTGCGCGTTTCGGGGTGCCGATCGTGGTCGCCGGCTTCGAGCCGGTGGATATCCTGACCGGCGTGCTGCACTGCCTGCGCCAGCTCGAGGGCGGTCGGGCGCGGCTGGAAAACGCCTACGCACGCGCCGTCAGCGCGCAAGGCAACCCGGCCGCGCAGGCGCTGGTCGGCGAGGTGTTCGAGTGCGTGGCGCGCGACTGGCGCGGCTTGGGCGAGCTTCCCGAAAGCGGCCTTGGCCTGCGGGCGGGCTATGCCGATTTCGACGCCGCGCGGCGTTTCGGGCTGGCCCAGACCCCGGCGCCGGACCCCGGCGAATGCCTGGCCGGCGAGGTGCTGCAAGGCCGCCTGCGCCCGGACCGCTGCCCGGCCTTTGGCAGCCGCTGCACGCCGCAACGGCCGCTTGGCGCGCCGATGGTGTCGTCCGAGGGCGCCTGCGCGGCGTATTACCGCTACCGCGGCCCGGTCGCCTGAGCATGGACGGCGCCTGCCCGCTGCCGCTGGACGAGTATCCGGTCGTGCTGCTCGCCCACGGCGGCGGCGGGCGGCTGATGCAGCGACTGCTGGACGGTCTGATCCTGCCGACGCTGGATGTGCGCGCCGGGCAGTCGCTGCACGATGCGGCGCGTCTGGACGAGCTGCTGACGGATGCTGCCGGCCGACTGGCCTTCACCACCGACAGCTATGTGGTGCGGCCGTTGTTTTTCCCGGGCGGCGACATCGGGACACTGGCCGTGTGCGGCACGGTCAACGACCTGGCGATGGCCGGCGCGCAGGCGCGGGCGCTGTCGGTGTCGCTGATCCTGGAAGAAGGCCTGCCGATGCAGACCCTATGGCAGGTGCTGCGCTCGCTGCGGCAGAGCGCCGCGGCGGCCGGCGTGCGCATCGTCACCGGCGACACCAAGGTGGTGGAGCGCGGCCGGGCGGACGGCGTGTACATCAACACCGCCGGCATCGGCGCGGTGCCGGCCGGGGTGAGCATTCATCCGGGCCGGGTACGCGCCGGCGACGCGGTGCTGCTCAGCGGCGACATCGGCCGGCACGGCATCGCCGTGCTGGCACAGCGCGAGGGCTTGCAGTTCGAGACCACCATCGAGTCCGACTGCCAGCCGCTGTGGCCGGCGGTGGCCGCCTTGCTCGACGCCGGCCTGGACCTGCACTGCCTGCGCGACCCGACCCGCGGCGGCCTGGCCAGCGCGCTGGTCGAGATTGCCCGCCAGGCCGGGGTCGACGTCCTGCTCGACGAGGCGGCACTGCCGGTGACGCCCCCGGTGGCGACGGCCTGCGAGCTGCTCGGCTTCGACCCGCTGCACGTGGCCTGCGAGGGCCGGCTGGTGGCCTTCGTGCCGGCCCCGCAGGCGCAGGCCGCGCTCGACCTGCTGCGCAGCGCGCCGGGCGGCGAACAGGCAGCACGAATCGGCGCGGTGCGCGGCCCCGGCGGGCAGGTGACCCTGCGCAGCCGCTACGGCATCGACCGACCGCTGGACATGCCGGCCGGGGAACTGCTGCCGCGCATTTGCTGACGGTGCCACGGCGTTCGGCGGCGCAGGCTGCCATCGAGCGGCGGCTCAAGGCGGAGCTTGATCCGGCTGGCGTTTTGGTTGGCGGGACGGCGGTAAGTTGAGCGTTGGAACACTCGGAAAAACGGCGCAATGCACTACGCTTATTGCGCGGGCTGCGGGGTCGGTGATGTCGCAAATGGATACAAGGACGCTTCTGTTTGGTCTGTTGTGCGTAGTGCTGTTGACAGCGGGACACGCGACGGCCGGGGAAGACCTGCGGCTGTGGGGTAAGCCGGACGAGTTAATGCCGGACTACCGAACCGCGGTGGACGCGTCCGGATATTTGTCGCGTGATCCCAAAGCGAAATATCCCGAGGTGTGGGGGGCCGAGTTGCCCACGGACGGGGTAGGCAAAGCCGAGGATGGACGGATATTTCTGGATACCCAGGGCCGAGTGCAAATCCTCTATGGCTTCGATTTGGATGAGGAACGCGTTCATCGTGCCTACGACTTCTTTGCGAACAAAGTGCTGGCGGAGTGGCGGATGCCGCGCGCCGAGGACGCGGCCAGTGCGCAACAGCGCGCTGGAGCGCGCCACCGGTTCGCGGCCTATTGGCGCGAGCAGGTGCACGTGCTGGTGGCTGAAGAGCGGGGCGGGGTGGCAGTGGAGTACCAAAACGGCAAGGCCGTCCGGACGTATTGGCCCGGGTACCAGTACGAGGAGGGCTTAGTCCTGAGCGTGCATGGGTTTAACGCGAACTTCGAGCGGACGCCCGAGTTCCTGCCGTTTACCTATCACTCCCAGTCAGTTCTCGTGCTGCCAGAGGTAGACAAGAACGCCCGTCCTCCATGGAAGATGCTGATCCGCGTGTACCCGCAGCCGCAACGGCTGCCGATGGACAGCGAGTTGGTGCGGGAGTGCACGTGTGTCGGAAACTACCGTAAAGGTGGTTTCCAAGATCCCACAACCGGACGGCAGGTTGCTCCCCGGTGCCAGGCGGGTGGCGCCTTTAATGCCATTGCGCAGGGATGGGTAGTCCCTGCCCATCCAATCACCTATCGCGGCCGCGCGCTCGATGTCGTGATCGCGGACCTGCGCGATGGCACCTTTCTGGTCAAGGATCGCGGCCGTCCCGCCGTGATCCGCTTCCGGGGCGATCTGGGATCGCCGTACCTTGCCCAGGCAAAAGACCTCCACGTGGTCGATGCATGGGATATGACCCACTGGTTAACAAGAGAGGCCTACGACAAATGGGTGGCTGCCTCGGGGCAGGATCAAGTCGAGCTCCCGCTGCTCGATCCGGCGGCGTTGTTTGAAGTCTTTGACCGGATCGTGGTGGAGAAACTCGAGGCCGGATACCACCCGAAACGCGACTAAGGGCCGGTAGGTTGGGCTGACGCAGGAAGCCCAACATCGTTTACACCGGGAATACCCGAGCACAAAGGTTGCCGGCTGTAACCTGGCGCTTATTGCGGCCGCGGCCTAGCCGGAGGCCGGCCCGCCCTTGCCCGAGCCACCGGTGAGTTCGGTCAGCGTGGCCAGAATCCGTTGCAGCAGACCGTTTGCCGATCCCGGCATGCCTTCCGTTTCGGCTTCTGCCAGTTCCAGGGCTTCCAGCTCCCAGGCGCGCAGCACCTCGACCTTCTCGTCCGTGGTCAACGCGTCGTTGCGGGCGACGTCTTCCGGGGCGGTGAATACGGTGGCCGGGTCGTTGCGCGCCTGTTCCAGCCACGCGGGTGGTTGTCGATGATTGGATGTCATGGTGCGGCTCCAGGGTGTTGCACGTCAGGACGGCACAGGGTGCCCGGCCCGCGGCCGGTCAGTCCAGCCCAATATCGTGTACACCGGGAATACCGGAGTACAAAGGGTGCCGTCAGCAAGCTGCCCGACGGGGCGCTTTAGCCCAATCGGTCCGGCTAGCGGCGCCAGCCGGTTGCCAGCGGCTGCGGTTGGCAGCAGTGTCATGCCCTGACGCACCAGATCGGGACCCGATCCCGTAGATGACGCCCAACAGGCGCTCGTCACGAGTTATCACGCGGCCACCGGTGGCCGACCGGGGTGGTGTACCATCCGGCGCTTTTTTCCGGCGGCCCGCCCGCCCGGGGGAACCATGCAGCAGGAACACGGCGCGGCGCCGCGGGTCGGCGTCATCATGGGGTCGCGCAGCGACTGGGACACGCTGAGCCATGCCAGCGACACGCTGACGGCGCTGGGCATCGCCCACGAGTGCCGGGTGGTGTCCGCCCACCGCACGCCGGATTTGCTGTTCGAGTACGCCGCCGAGGCGGCCGGGCGCGGCCTGCAGGTGATCATCGCCGGTGCCGGCGGGGCGGCCCATCTGCCGGGCATGACCGCCGCCAAGACGCGCCTGCCGGTGCTGGGCGTGCCGGTGCAGTCGCGCGCCTTGCAGGGTGTCGATTCGCTGCTGTCGATCGTGCAGATGCCGCGCGGTATTCCGGTCGGCACGCTGGCCATCGGCGAGGCTGGTGCGGTCAACGCGGCCTTGCTCGCGGCGGCCATCCTGGCTTTGCACGACGAGGACCTGGCGGCGCGCCTGGATGATTACCGCGCCCGCCAGACGGCGGCGGTGCTGGCCGACTCCCTGGAGCCGTGATGCTGCTGCCGGGCGCCACCATCGGCGTGCTGGGCGGCGGCCAGCTTGGCCGCATGCTGGCCATGGAAGCGCGCCGCATGGGCTATCGGGTGCGCGCGCTGGACCCCGATCCTGACGCCTGCGCGGCGCCGTTTGCCGAGCTGAGCTGCGCGCCGCTGGACGACGTGGATGCGGCACTCGCGCTGGCCGCCCACTGCGAGGTGCTGACCATCGAGACCGAACACGTGCCGGCGGCGGTGCTGGCGCAGATCGAAACCCTGCGTCCGGTGCATCCGAACGCCGCATTGCTGGCCACGGTGCAGGACCGCCTGCGCCAGCGCGAGTTCCTGACCCGCCACCGCCTGCCGCAGACTGCCTATGCGCGGGTGGACGATGCGCCGTCCCTGCAGCAGGCGCTGACTGCTGTCGGCCGGCCGGCGGTGCTCAAGACGCGCACCGAGGGTTACGACGGCAAGGGCCAGGCGCGCATCGGCACGAGCGACGATCCGGCCGCGGCCTGGGCGGCGCTCGGCCAGCGGCCGGCGGTGCTGGAGGCATGGGTCGCTTACGAGCGGGAAATCTCGGTCATCCTGGCGCGCGGCCACGACGGCGACATCGCCTGCTATCCGGTGGCCGAGAACGAGCACCGCCACCACGTGCTGCACATCACGCGCGCCCCGGCGCGGGTGGCGCCGGCGGTGGCAGCGCGGGCCCGGGAGCTGGGCGCCGCGGTGGCGGACGCGCTCGGTCACGTGGGCGTGATGGCGGTGGAGATGTTCCTGTTGCCGGACGGCGAGCTGCTGATCAACGAGATCGCCCCGCGCACGCACAACTCCGGCCACTACACCCTGGGTGGCTGCGTCACCTCGCAGTTCGAGCAGCACCTGCGGGCCATCTGCGGCCTGCCGCTGGGCGATCCGGCCCAGCCGCGCCCGGCGCTGATGCTGAATCTGCTGGGCGATCTGTGGGCCGACGATGCGCCGCCGCTGGCGCACATCCTGGCCCACCCGGGTGCGCGACTGCATCTGTACGGCAAGGCGCCGCGGCCGGGTCGCAAGCTCGGCCATGTGCTGGTGCTGGGGGACGATCTGGACGCCGCGCAGGCCTGGGCCGACAGCATCGTCGGCTGAGGCAATCCGTTGTGGGAGGCCCGCCCCGGGCCGAATCTGCCGGGCGGAGGATTCGCGGCGGGGGCGCCGCTCCCACGGGTCAGCCAGCGACTGTGTGGCGGCAGGCGGGGGAGGGCCGACAGCATCGTCGGCTGAGGCAGTCCGGTGTGGGAGGCCCGCCCCGGGCCGAATCTGGCGGTCGGGCGATTCGCGGCGGGGGCGCCGCTCCCACGGGTCAGCCAGCGACTGGCCTGGGAGGGCAGGCTCATTGAGCCTCGCCCAGCAGTCCGAGCAGTGCCGGCAGCAACGCCTGCATGGCCGCCTCGCCGGCGGCGATGGTCTCCGCGGCGCGGTTGAATTCCATCACGCCGATCAGGGCCAGACGCGGCTGTACCAGGATGTCGGGCGGGTCGCCGGCCAGGCGGGTGCGCGTGATCTGGTCCTGCATGATGTTGACGGCGCCGACCAGCACGTCGAAGTAGCCCGGTTGCTGACGATCCTGTCGCAGCAATTGCGCCAGCAGCGTGCTGGCGCCGCCGCGCAGCAGGGCACCCAGGCTGCGGCTGTCGGTGCCATCGTCGATGGGCACCACATCGGTCATGGGCTGTGTCCTGCGCCGTCCGGCGATGCCGCCGTTCAGATTGACCGCCAGCACCAGTTCCGCCCCCATGGCCCGGCATAGGGATACCGGTACCGGATTGACCAGGCCGCCGTCGAGCAGCCACTGACCGTCGAGTTCCACCGGCGCCAGGACGCCGGGCAGGGCCATCGAGGCGCGAATGGCGACGGCAAGGTCGCCCTCGCGCAGCCATACCTCGCGCCCGCTGCCAAGTTCGGTCGCCACGGCGCCGTAGCGCAGGTCGAGCGTCTCGATGGCGGCGTGACCGATCAGCTCGATCAGGGTGCGCGAGATGCGCCCGCCGGCAACCAAGCCGCCACCGGCCGGGCGCAGGTCCAGCTGGCCGAGGATGGCGCGCCAGGTCAGGCTGCGGGCGAAGGCTTCGATTTCAGCCAGTCGGCCGGCGGCATAGGCGGCGCCGACCACGGCACCGATGGAGCTGCCGCACACCACCGCCACATCGATGCCGGCCGCCGTCAAGGCCTTCAGGACGCCGATGTGCGCCCAGCCGCGGGCGGCGCCACTGCCGAGCGCAAGTCCTATGCGCGGTGCTGCCACCGTCGGTGCTCCGTGATACGAAAGGGGGGCGGTGTATGGTACGCGGCCGCCTGGCGGCAGTAGTCACCCAACGGAGGATGCCTTGAGCGTGCAGATAGCCCCGGCCCCGGATATTGCCACCCTGCTGCGGGGCCTGGACGGCTTCGGCGACGCACCGGCGCTGCGCTGGTTTGCCGCCGCCGGCGAACAGGCGCTCAGCTACCGGGAACTTGCGCAGCGCATCGAAGCCGCCGCGGCGCGGTTGCAGGCGCGGGGCCTCAGCCTTGGCGGCCGGGTGCTGCTGCTGGCCGAAAGCGGCCTGCCATGGGCACTCGGGGCGCTGGCGGTGCTGCGCGCCGGCGGCGTGCTGCTGCCGCTGGATGCCCACAGCCCGGACGACACCCTGCAGCATGTGCTCACCGATGCGGCGCCGGTGCTGGTGCTGACCGATGCCGAGCACGCGCCGCGCTGCGCCGGTTGCGGCGCGCCGGTGTTGTTGGTCGATGCCTTGGCCGGGTCCGGCCCGGTGCCCGCCGTGCCGGCCGACACGGGCATCGACCCGGCCAGCCCGGCGGTGATGTTCTACACCTCCGGCACCACCGGGCCGCCCAAGGGCGTGCCGCTGAGTCACGCCAATCTGCTGTACCAGCTGCGCACCGTGGCGGCGGCGGATCTGGCCCGGCCGGGTGACCGGGTGCTGCTGCCGCTGCCCATGCACCACGTGTATCCGTTCGTGATCGGCCTGCTGCTGCCGATCGTCGCCGGCGTGACGCTGCTGCTGCCGGGCGCCACCACCGGCGCGCAGATCATGCAGGCCCTGCGCGAGGGTCGGGCCAGCGTGCTGATCGGCGTGCCGCGGCTGTACCGGGCGCTGCTGGAGGGCATCGACGGGCGCGTGGCCGGCTTGCCGCCGTTGTCGCGACGCCTGCTGGGCGGCTTGCGGGCGGCCGCCCGCTGGTCCGCGCCGCGGCTTGGCACGAGCGTGGCGCGGCGCCTGCTGGCGCCGTTGCACCGCCAGATGGCACCGGACCTGCGCCTGCTGGCCTGCGGCGGGGCGGCGCTGGAGGCCGATCTGGATGTTGCGCTGACGGCGCTCGGCTGGCAGGTGGCGGTCGGCTACGGTCTTACCGAAACCTCGCCCTTGCTCACGCTGCGCATGCCGGGCCAGTGCCGGTCGGGCAGCGCCGGGCGCGCCGTGGCGGGTACCGAGCTGCGCCTGGCGGCGCCGGACATGGGCGAGGAAGATTTGCCGGCCGGCGCCGGTGCCATCGAGGTGCGCGGTCCGGGCGTGTTTGGCGGCTACTTCAACCTGCCGCAGGCCAACCAGGAGGCGTTCACGGCCGACGGCTGGTTTCGCACCGGCGATCTGGGCCGGCTGGAGGCGGACGGGTGCCTGGAGGTGCTCGGCCGTGCCTCGACGCTGATCGTCACCGAGAGCGGCAAGAACATCCAGCCGGAAGAAGTGGAGGCCGTTTATCAGGCCCATCCGCTGATTGCCGAGGCGGCGGTGCTGCAGGTGGATCGGCGGCTGGTGGCCCTGCTGGTGCCGGAGCGATCGCAGTTGGGCGATGCCGACGGCGCCGCCACCGAAGCGGCGCTGCGCCAGGCGGTGGCCGAGCAGTCGCGGCAACTGCCCAGTTACCAGCGGGTGGTCGAGTTCGCCGTCACTTTCGAGCCGCTGGCGCGCACCGCGCTTGGCAAGCTGCGCCGCCACCTGCTGGCCGAGCGCTATCGACAGGCGCGCCAGGCGGCCGGCGGCCCGCCGCCGGAAGCGGCGCCGCTCGCCACGGCCGATCAGGCGCTGCTGCGCGATCCGCGGGCGCGGGCGGTGTGGGATTTCCTGCGCGAGCGCTACCCGGACCGGCCGCTGACGCCGGACAGCCACGTGCAGCTCGACCTTGGGCTCGACTCGCTGGGCTGGCTGAATTTCGGCATGGACATCGCAGCCCGCAGTGGCGCCCAGTTGTCCGAGGACGCCATCGCCCGCATTGCCACCGTGCGCGACCTGCTGCGCGAGGTGAGTCTGGCCGACACAGCGCCGCCGGCGACGCTGCTGGACGACCCGCTGGCGGCGCTGGATGCCGAGCAGCGCCGCTGGCTGAGGCCGGTGCCGGTCTGGCTCATGCCGCTGCGGGCCGTGCTGCTGGGCCTGACATGGCTGCTGATGCGCGTGCTGTTTCGGCTGCGCGTGACCGGTCGCGAGCACGTACCGGCGAGCGGGCCGTTTCTGCTGGCACCCAATCACGGCAGTTACCTCGATGCCCCGGCGCTGGGCGCCGCGCTGGGCCGGCGGGCGCTGCGCGACCTGTGCTGGGCCGGCTGGACCGGCATCATGCTGGCTAGCCCGCAGATGCGGGCGGTCTCGCGCCTGGCGCGGGTGTTGCCGATGGACTCTGAGCGGCGCGCGCTGTCGAGTCTGGCCTTTGGCCTCGCGGCGCTGCGCGCCGGCAATGCGCTGGTGTGGTTTCCGGAAGGCGCCCGTTCCAAGACGGGTGCGCTGGAGCCGTTCCGGCCCGGCATCGGGCTGTTGCTGGAGCACACCGACGTGCCGGTGCTGCCGGTGTACATCGAAGGCGCCTATCAAGCCTGGCCGCTGCACCGGCGCTGGCCGCGGCTCGGGCGGATCAGCGTCCACTTCGGCGCGCCGATCAGGGCGACCGAACTGCTGGCCGGACCGGGCCCCGGCCAGCCGCACGAGCGCGCCGCACGCGCGCTGCGCGAGGCGGTGGCGGGGCTTATCCGCGAGCGTTTGGCCGGTCCGCCGGCACCGTGAGCAGCAGCGCCAGCCCGACCAGCCAAAGACCCAGAATCACCGTCATGCCGACCCGCTGGCTGCCGGATGCCAGCGTCACGGCGCCGACCAGCAGCGGCCCCAGGAAGGCCGTCGCCTTGCCGGACAGCGTGAACAGTCCGAACAGCTGATTGCGCTGCGCCTCGGGCGCCATGCGCGCCAGCAGCGAGCGGCTGGCCGCCTGCGCCGGCCCGACGAAGATGCCCAGCGCCAGCCCGGCCACCCAGAACGCCGTTGCCGACTGCGCCAGCAGCGTGCCGGCGCCGGCCAGCAGCAGGGCCAGCAAGGCGATGACGATGGTGTTGCGGCTGCCGATGCGGTCGTCGAGGTGGGCAAAGCCCACCGCGCCCAGGCCGGCCGTCACGTTCAGCCCGATGCCGAAGGCCAGTACCTGCGTTTCGGTCATGGCGAAGCTGCCGGCGGCGTACACACCGCCAAACGCAAACAGCGTGGCCAGGCCATCCGTGTACAGCATGCGGGCGACCAGAAAGCGCAGCAGCGGCCCCTGCCGCGGCAGCCCGCGCAGGGTGCGCCAAAGATCACCGAGGCTGGCCTTCAGCTCGAAGCGACCGGCGGACGCGTCCCGCCCCGGCAGGCGGGCGGTCAGCAGCGGCAGCGCGAACAGCCCGAACCACACTGCCGCCAGCACGAAGGTGGCCCGCACGTGGCTGGCATCGGCGCGCGGCAACGGGAACCAGGCGCCTTCCCGCACGAAACCGAACAGCGCCAGCAGCAGGCACAGCAGCCCGCCGGCATAACCCAGTCCCCAGCCCCAGCCGGACCAGCGGCCGATGCGCTCGGCCGGCGCCAGGCGCGGCAACAGCGCGTTGTAGAACACGCTGGCCAGCTCCATGCCGATGGTCGCCAGCCCGACCAGCAGCAGGGCACCGATCAGGTGCGGCGAGTGCGGCATCACCCACCACAGCGCCGCGGTCGGCAGCACGCACAGCGCCGTGGTGGCGGCCAGCCAGCGCCGCTGTCCGCCGCCGTGATCGGCAATCGCCCCGACCACCGGCCCCAGCAGCGCCACCGCCAGCCCGGCCAGACCGACCGCCAGGCCCCACAGGGCACTGCCGGTGATGGCGTCCGGTGCCACCTGGCGCGTGAAATAGGCGGCGAAGACGAAGGTCTCGATGACGGTCGGAAAGGCGCTGTTGGCGAAGTCGTACAGCGCCCAGCGGCGCAGCAGGCCGGTGCCGGCGGGTGCATCCTCGGCCGTCATGCGGCGCGGGCCGGTCGCGTCAGCGGCGGGGCGAGGGGCGCGGCTATCATTGCCGCCCTGCGCCGGCCGGCGCGTACGCTTTTTCTTGTCGCCATCAGGAGTTTCCCGTGAGTACATCCGTCGTCGAAAAAAAGATCCCGTCCGGCGCCATCGCCAGCCACGTGCTGCTGGCCGGTGACCCCAAGAATCCGCCGGCCATCCTGCTGCACGGCGCCGGTCCCGGCGCCACGGCGGCCTCCAACTGGCTGCGCTGCGCGCCGGACTTGGCCCGGCACTACTACGTGATCGCCCCGGACCTGGTCGGCTTTGGCCAGACCGAGCTGCCAGCCGAGCTGCCGACCCACATTCTGGGCTGGATCGGGCATCGCGTGGAGCAGGTGCTGGGGCTGATGGACACGCTGGGCGTCGAGCGCGCCCACGTGGTCGGCAACTCGATGGGCGGCGCCTTGGCCCTGCATGCGCTGGTGCAGGCGCCGCAGCGCTTCGACAAGGTGCTGCTGATGGGCGCCATCGGCGCGCCGTTCGAATACAGCTGGGAAATGAAGCGCCTGCTGGAGTTCTACAAGGATCCGCGGCCGGCCCGCTACAAGGAAGTGATCGAGAGCTTCGTGCACGATCCGGCCGCCGTGCCGGGCCTGGACGAGATCATCAAGCAGCGCTACGCGGTGGCCATGGACCCCAAGACCCGCGAGATGACCAACCTGCTGTTCCAGGCGCAGTCCGCCGGCATGAACGACCTGACCGTGCCGGAGGCCCAGCTCGGGCGCCTGCCGCATCCGGTGCTGCTGGTGCACGGCCGCCAGGATCGCATCGTGCCGCTGGACACCAGCCTGTACTTCCTGAAGCACCTGCAGCAGGCCGAGCTGGTGGTGCTGGACCGCTGCGGGCACTGGGCGCAGACCCAGCGCTGGGACGCCATGTACCCGCTGATCGTCAAGCACTTCGGCGGCTGAGGCGGTGGCGCGAACCCTGGATGAGGCGGCGGTGCAGCGCATCGCCGCCGAGCTGGAAACGGCCGAGCAGGCTCGTCGGCCGCGCCGGCAGCTGCGGCGCGAGTTTCCCAATCTGGACATCGACGACAGCTATGCCATCCAGGCCGCCTGGATGGCGCACAAGGCCACGGCCGGGCGGCGCGTGCTGGGCCGCAAGATCGGTCTGACCTCGCGCGCCATGCAGCAGGCCTTCGGCATCAGCGAGCCGGACTACGGCACGCTGCTGGACGACATGTTCTTCGGCGACGGCGAGGTGATCCCCGGCGACCGCTTCATCGTGCCGATGGTGGAGGTGGAGCTGGCCTTCGTGCTCGGCGCGCCGCTGGCCGGCGAGACGGTGTCGATCACCGATGTGCTGCGCGCCACCGAGTACGTGCAGCCGGCAATCGAGATCATCGACGCCCGCACCGAGCGGGTGGATGCCGAAACCGGCCAGCGACGCGGCGTGCTCGACACCATCGCCGACAACGCCGCCAGCGCCGGCGTGGTGCTGGGCGGGCGGCCGATGCGGCCGCAGGATATCGACCTGCGCTGGGCCGGCGCCGTGCTGTACCGCAATGGCGTGATCGAGGAGACCGGTCTTGCCGCCGGCGTGCTGGGCCACCCGGCGGCCGGCATCGCCTGGCTGGCACGGCGTTTCGCCCGCCACGGCGTGGCGCTGGAAGCCGGACAGGTGATCCTGGCCGGTTCCTTCACGCGCGCCCTGCCGGTGACGCAGGGTGACGTGTTTCATGCCGACTACGGGCGCCTGGGCAGTTTCGGCTTCTCGTTTGGCGCCAGCGACTGAGGAAACGCTGACAGTATCGAGCGCTTCCCACGGCGCAGACAGGCGCCTACCGGAAAATTGTGGGAGCCCGGCTGTGCCGCCCTGCCAACAGGACTGTCCGTGTCAATGAATGATTCCCCGGCGCCCGAGGCCGGATCGCCGCCCTTGCTGGCCATCGTCTGCCTGTCGCTGGCCGCCGGGGCGAGCGCCATGGCGATGCGCGTCAACGACGCCCTGCTGCCGCAGCTGGCGCAGATCTTCGGCGTGCCGCTGGCCACCACTGCGCAGGTGGTCAGCTTCTACGCCCTGGCCTACGGCGCCTCGCAGGTGCTGTGGGGGCCGATCGGCGATCGCTTCGGCAAGTATCGGGTGGTGGCCTGGGCGGTGCTGGCCTGTGCGCTGGCCTCGCTGGCGTGTGCCTTTGCCGGCGACTTTGGGCAGCTGCGCGCGGCGCGCGTGCTGGCCGGCATGCTGGCGGCGGCGATCATCCCGCTGTCGATTGCCTGGCTCGGCGATGTGGTGCCTTACGAGCGTCGCCAGCCTGTGCTGGCGCGCTTTCTGATCGGCCAGATCACGGGGCTGGCGAGCGGCGTGTGGCTGGGCGGGGTGGCCGCCGATCACCTGGGCTGGCGGGTGCCGTATTTCGTGCTGGCCGGGCTCTACGGCCTGGTCGGCGCGCAGCTGTTCGTCGGCCTGCGGCGCCTGCCGGCGGGCTCGAGCGGGCGCGCCGGCAGCGCCGTGGCAAGCTCGCTGACGCGCACGCTGGGCGATTTTCGCGAGGTGCTCGGCGGGCGCTGGGCGCAGATTCTGCTGCTGATCGTGTTCCTGGAAGGCAGCTTCCTGTTCGGGCCGCTGGCCTTCATGGCTGCGCATCTGCATCACCGGCTCGGCGTGTCGCTGACGGTGGCCGGCTCGCTGGTGATGGTGTTTGGCGCCGGCGGGCTGGTGTACGCGCTGGGGGCGCGGCGCTTGGTGCGGGGGCTCGGCGAGGCGGGGCTGGCTCGCGCCGGCGCGCTGTTCCTGTGCCTGGGGCTGGGCGCGATCGCCGCCGCGCCGTCGTGGATTTTCGGCGTCCTCGGCAGCCTGCTGGCCGGACTGGGCTTCTACATGCTGCACAACACGCTGCAGGTGAATGCCACGCAGATGGCGCCGCGGGTGCGCGGTGCGGCGGTGTCGCTGTTCGCGGCGAGCTTTTTCCTCGGCCAATCGGCCGGCGTGACCCTGATCGGCTGGGTGTCCGCGCGCATCGGCAGCGGGCCGGCAATCGGCCTTGGCGCCGGCGCGCTGCTGGGCATCGGCCTCGGCTTCGGGCAGGTGCTGGTCCGGCGCACAGCGGCGCAGGGTTGAAGGGAGCCTGGGTAGGCGCAGCCTGGCTGGGCGGTGATCGCCTTCCGGCATGAGGATCGCCCGGCGAAGCCGGGCTCCTACACCAGATGAAGTCAAACCGGCCGATTGCACGGCCGGGCGAGGGGCTATACATTTGTGTAGCCATGACGACAGCACCCGCCCCACTGCCACCCCGCCAGGCCGCCGCGCTGCAGGTCATCGAGCGCCATTTCGAGCGCCACGGCGCCACGCCGACGGTGCGCGAACTGGCGCAGGGTCTGGGCTGCTCGGTGCGTGCGGCGGCGGAGCTGATCGAAAAGCTGGTGCAGCGCGGGGCGCTGCACAAGGTTGCGGGCGTCAGCCGCGGGCTGCGGCTGGCGGCGGCGCCGGCCGGCCTGCGCCTGCCGCTGATCGGCCGCATCGCCGCCGGCCAGCCGATCATGGCCGCCGATCACGTCGAGGACTGGCTGGCGGTCGATCCGGCGCTGTTTCGCCCGCGCCCGGACTGGCTGTTCCGGGTGCAGGGCTGGTCGATGAAGAACATCGGCGTGCTGCCGGATGACCTGGTCGGCGTGCGCGAGGATCCGGACCCGCCGCCGGGCGCGGTGGTCGCGGCGCTGGTGCCCGATCCGCAAACCGGCGACCCGCGCCTGACGCTGAAGCGCTACGCGCGCCGCGCCGGCCAGGTGGTGCTGGTCTCCGAGCATGACGATCAGGTTGCCTTTGCGCCGCAGGTTTACGATCCGGCCACGCCCGGACTGCGCCTGATCGGCGTCTATGCCGGGCTGATCCGGCCGGGGACGGGGCCGTGAATGCGCCCGTTTTGCAGATTCCGGGCGTCTGGCGCGGCGACTGCCCGCGGCCAGCGGCTGCGCTGGCCAGCACGCGTATCGAGGCCCTCGACCGGGCGCTGCTGGGTGGCTGGCCAGTCGGGGCGCTGACGCAGATCGTCGGCACCGAGGCGGGCCTGGGTTTCTCGCTGATCATCCCGGCGCTGGCCGCCTGCACCGCGGCCGGGCGCGCGGTGGCGCTGATCGATCCGCCTTACCTGC
This sequence comes from Immundisolibacter sp., assembly GCF_014359565.1. NCBI lineage: Bacteria > Pseudomonadati > Pseudomonadota > Gammaproteobacteria > Immundisolibacterales > Immundisolibacteraceae > Immundisolibacter > Immundisolibacter sp. The sequence goes on from NZ_JACIZD010000009.1 coordinate 44,786, forward strand.
CGTATGCGCCGGCGCTGGCCTCGCGCGGCGTCGATCTGGAGCATCTGCTGTGGATACGCCCGCAGGATGCGGCGCAGGCGCAGTGGGCGGCGGAGCAGATCGCCCACAGCGGCCTGTTTGCCGCGCTGGCCTGCTGGGGGGCGCTCGATGGCACGGCCGAGCGGCGCCTGCAGCTGGCCGCGGATGCCGCGCAGTGCCTGGTGTTCTGTTTTCGCACCGGTCGCGCCGATGGCCACAGCCATGCGGCGGTGCGCCTGGCGGTAGCGCCGGCAGCCGATGCGCAGTTGCGGGTGGAGGTTCTCAAGTGCCGCGGCGGGCGGGCCGGTCACGGCCTGCTGCACCGCTGCGTCGACCTGCCGGTGGCGGCGTGAGTAGCGGGCGATCGTCATGCCGTGGATCTGCGCCCTGTTTCCCGATCTGCCGCTGGAGGCTTTGGGCCAGCTTCTGACGCTGGCGCCGGACCGCCCGGCGGCGGTCTGCGAGCACAGCGGCCGCGGCCGCTGGCTGCACGGCCTGAATGCCGAGGCGGCGCGGCGCGGCTTGCGCCGGGGCATGGCGCTGCCCGCCGCCGTGGCGCGGGTGCCGGAGTTGCTGGCCCTGCCGCGCCGGCCGGCGGCCGAGCATGCGGCCCTGGACGCCCTGGCCTGCTGGCTGTACCGCTTCGGCACGCCGGTCACCGTGTGCCGGCAGCGGCAGGCGGTGTGGGTGCAGGTCGGGCCGAGCGCGCACCTGTTTGGCGGCTGGGATGGGCTGGTCGGCGCCTTGCTGGCGGACCTGCCGGCGTATCGGGTGCAGTTTGGCGTTGCCCCGACGCTCGGCTGCAGCCTGCTGCTGGCGCGTGCGGATGCCGGTTTGCAGCGGCCGGTGCGCGAAACCGGCGCCATCGCCAGCGACATCGCCAGCGCCATCGGCGGGCTGCCGCTGGGGCTGCTGCCGTTCGAGGATGCGGCGCTGCGTCTGCTGGCCGGTGCCGGCCTGCGCCGCATCGGCGAAGTGCTCGCGCTGCCGGCCGATGCGCTCGGCCGGCGTCTGGGGGGCACGGCCATGCTGGCGCTGGAGCGGCTGCTGGGTCGTGCCCCGGAGGCCTGGGAGGCGTTCGTGCCGGCGGCGCGCTACCGCCGCCGCTTCGAGTTCGGCGACCCGGTCGCCAGCAGCGAGGCGTTGCTGTTCCCGCTCAAGATGATGCTGGGCGAGTTCGCGGCCTACCTGCGGGCCCGCGACTGCGCGGTCCGGGAGTTCGTACTGCGCTTGCGGGGCAGTGGCCGGCGTGCGCGCGCGCAGCCGATCGGCCTGATGTCGCCCACGCGCGATCCGGTGCGCCTGCTGCGGGTGGTGCGCGAGCAGTTGGAGCGCATCACGCTGGCGGATGGCGTCCTCGAACTGCGCCTCGAAGCGGACCGTTTCGAGCCGGCTGCGGCGATTCAGGACGATCTTTTCGGCAGCAGCCAGGTGCTCGGCCAGCGCCTGCTGGAACTGCGCGAACGCCTGGCGGCGCGCCTGGGCGCGGATGCCGTGCGCCAGATCGCGGTCAGTCCGGACCGGCGCCCGGAGGCGGCCATGGCCAATCTCGGGGCCGATGCCAGGCCGGGGGCGGTGCCCGGCTCGCATCACCCGCCGCGCCCGCCGTGGCTGCTGGCGCAGCCGCAGCGCCTGAGGCCGGCGCGTCTGCTCGGCGCGCCCGAGCGCATCGAGCTGGGCTGGTGGGAGGGCGCGGCGGCGCGCGATTACTTTGTGGCGCAGGACCGGGCCGGGCGCCTGTGCTGGGTGTATCGGGACCTGCACGACGGCGCCTTCTACCTGCACGGCCTGTGGCAGTGAGCGCGGCAGTGCGTCAAGCGCCCGGCTATGCCGAGCTGCACTGCCTGTCGAATTTCTCCTTCCAGCGCGGCGCCTCGCACCCGCACGAGCTGGTGGCGCAGGCCCATGCGCTCGGCTACAGCGCGCTGGCCATCACCGACGAGTGCTCGCTGGCCGGCATCGTGCGCGCCTGGCAGGCGGCCAGGCCGCTGGGCCTGCCGCTGATCGTCGGCAGCGAACTGCAACTGCATGACGGTCCGCGGCTGGTGGTGCTGGCGCCCGACAGTGCGGCCTACGCGCAGCTGTGCGGCCTGATCACCCGGGCGCGCCGGCGCAGCGCCAAGGGTCAGTACCGGCTGGCGCTGGATGATCTGGACGCCGATACCGACCGGCTGTTGGCGCTGTGGCTGCCGCAGTGGCCGGCGCAGGGTCTGGATGAGGTCCGCCTGCGCGGCGAGGCAAGCGCCCTGGCCGAGCGTTTCGGCGAGCGCCTGTGGCTGGCCTGGGAGCGCCTGCTGCATCCGCAGGATCGCGAGCGCCACGCAGCGCTGATCGCGCTTGGCAAATACCTCGGCCGGCCGCTGGTGGCCAGCGGCGATGTGCACATGCACGTGCGCGAGCGCAAGGCCCTGCAGGACGTGCTGGCCTGCATCCGCGCCCACACGCACATCCGCGACCCGGCGGCGCCGCTGTTTGCCAACGGCGAGCGGCACCTGCGCCCGCTCGCCGCGCTGCACAAGCTCTACCCAGCGGCGCTGCTGCGCGAGACGCTCGCCATCGCCGAACGCTGCACCTTTCGGTTGGATGAGCTGCGCTACCAGTACCCCGAGGAGGTGGTGCCGCCGGGCCGGACCGCCGCCGCGCACCTGCGCGCGCTGACCGAGGCCGGCATGCGCCGCCGCTACCCGGACGGCTGCCCGCCGGCGGTGCGGGCGCTGGCCGAAAAGGAACTGGCCCTGATCGGCGAACTGGGCTACGAGCATTATTTCCTGACCGTCGAGGAACTGGTCGCCTTCGCCCGCAGCCGCGGCATCCTGTGCCAGGGCCGCGGCTCGGCCGCCAATTCCGCCGTCTGCTACCTGCTGGGCGTCACCGAGGTCGATCCGGCGCGCATGAACCTGCTGTTCGAGCGCTTCATCTCGCGCGAGCGCAACGAGCCGCCGGACATCGACATCGACTTCGAGCACCAGCGGCGCGAGGAGGTCATCCAGCACATCTACGAAAAATACGGCCGCCAGCGCGCCGCCCTGACCTGCACCGTGCAGTGCTACCGCACGCGCGGCGCGCTGCGCGACGTGGGCAAGGTGCTGGGCCTGTCGGTGCAGCAGGTGGATGCCATCACCCGCGCCCTTGCCTGGTGGGACGACCATACTGCACTGATCGGGCAGCTTGAAAAGCAGGGTTTCGCGCCGGACGGCCTGCTGGTGCGCCAGCTGCTGGCCCTGGCCGGCGAGCTGATCGGCATGCCGCGGCATCTGTCGCAGCACGTGGGCGGCTTCGTCATCTCGCAGCGGCCGCTGTCCGAGCTGGTGCCGGTGGAGAACGCCGCCATGGCGCAGCGCACCGTGATCCAGTGGGACAAGGACGACCTGGATGCGGTCGGCCTGCTCAAGGTGGACGTGCTGGCGCTGGGCATGCTCTCGGCGCTGCGCCGCTGCCTGCAGATGGTCGGCGCCTGGCGCGGGCGGGAATTTCGCCTGCAGGACATTCCGGCCGAGGATCCGGCCACCTACGCCATGATCAGCCGCGGTGAGACCACCGGCGTGTTCCAGATCGAAAGCCGCGCCCAGATGTCGATGCTGCCGCGCCTGAAGCCGGCCACCTTTTGGGATCTGGTGATCGAGGTCGCCATCGTGCGCCCGGGGCCGATCCAGGGAAACATGGTGCATCCCTACCTGCGGCGCCGGCAGGGCCTGGAGCCCGTGCACTACCCGAGCCCCGAGCTCGAACGGGTGCTGGCGCCGACGCTGGGCGTGCCGCTGTTTCAGGAACAGGTGATGTCGATCGCCATCCTGGCCGCCGGCTTCTCGCCCGGCGAGGCCGACCAGGTGCGCCGCTCGATGGCCGCCTGGCAGCGCAAGGGCGGGCTCGGGCAATTCCGCGACAAGCTGCTGCGGGGCATGGCGGCGCGCGGCTACGAGGCCGGCTTTGCCGAGGCCATCTACCAGCAGATCTTGGGCTTCGGCAGCTACGGCTTCCCGATGAGTCATGCCGCCAGCTTCGCGCTGCTGACCTACGCCTCGTGCTGGCTCAAGTGCCACGAACCGGCGGCCTTCTGCGCCGCGCTGCTCAACTCGCAGCCGCTGGGCTTCTACGCGCCGGCGCAGCTGATCCACGAAGCCCGCCGCGCTGGTGTGCGCTTTCGCGCCGTCGATGTCTGCCACAGCGACTGGGATTGCACGCTCGAGGCGGGCGCCGATGGCGCGCCCGAGGTCCGGCTCGGTCTGCGCCAGGTGCGCGGCCTGGCCGAGGGCGAGGGCAGGGCCGTGTCCGCTGCGCGCGCCGCGGCGCCGTTTGCGACCATGGAAGATCTGACAGCACGCGCGGGCCTTGGCCGGCGGGCGCTGGACGCACTGGCCGATGCCGGCGCACTGGCGAGTCTGGCCGGCCACCGCCACGGCGCGCGCTGGCAGGCCGCCGGCACGCAGCGCGGGCAGGGGCTACTGGCCGGCCAGGCGCTGGTGGAGTCGCCCGTGTCGCTGCCGGAGCCGCGCGAGGGGCAGGACATCGCCGCCGACTACCGCAGCCTGGGGCTGACGCTGGGCCGGCATCCGCTGGCGCTGCTGCGGCCGCGCCTGCAGCGCCTGCGCGTGACCCGCGCCGCGGAGCTGGCCGGCCTGCCGGACGGGCGCCTGGTGCGGGTGGCCGGCATCGTCACCCATCGCCAGCGGCCGGGCACGGCCTCGGGCGTGGTCTTCGTCACCCTGGAGGACGAAACCGGCACCGTGAACCTCATCGTCTGGCCCAAGCTGCTGCAGGCACAGCGCGAGGCCATCCTGGGCGCCTCGCTGATGCTGGTGCGCGGCCAGGTGCAGGCGGGGCAGGGGGTGGTGCACGTGGTGGCCGGCCGGGTCGAGGATCAGTCGCGGTTACTCGGCGCGCTGCCGGCCGAATCGCGCGATTTTCACTAGCGGGTTGCCCGGCAGGGCCTTGCCGGCGGCGTGCGCCCTGCAAGCGCAACCGCGGCTTGACCGTATGATCAGCCGTGGGTGTAATGCCGTGCGGACGCCGATCCAGGGGAGAAGAAAACACAATATGACGCATGAACCGTATTTGCCATGCCGCGCACTGGTTGCGGCGGGCCTGCTGCTGGTCCTGACCGCCTGTTCGCGGGGCGACCGGCCGGCGACGTCCGCGGCCGCTGCGGGCGGCGCTCCCCCGGCCCTGCCGGTACTGGTGGCCACTGCCCACCCGCAGGCGCTGACCGACCGCCTGCGGGCCGTGGGTACGCTGACTGCCAACGAGTCGGTGCTGGTCCGCTCCGAGATTCCCGGCCGGGTGGAGCGCATCCATTTCCAGGAAGGCCAGCCGGTCAAGGCCGGTGAGCCGCTGATCACGCTCGACGGCGCCGAGTACCGGGCGCAGGTGGCGCAGACCGAGGCCACGGTGACGGTCAATAGCCTGAACTTCCAGCGCGCCGCCGATCTGGTCAAGACCAACATGCTGAGCCAGCAGGAATACGACCAGGCGCAGGCGCGGCTGGCCGAATCGCGGGCCCTGCTGCAGCGTCACCAGGTGATGCTGGCCAAGACGGTGCTGCGGGCGCCCTTCGACGGCGTGGCCGGCTTGCGGCTGGTCAGTCCCGGCGCCTACGTGCAGCCGGGGCAGGATCTGGTGAACCTGGAGGATATCGACCCGCTGAAGGTGGAGTTCCGGGTGCCGGAGCGCCACGCCACGGCGATGACCGTCGGCCGGCCGCTGACCCTGCGCGTGGACGCCGTGCCGGGCCGCGAGTTCACGGGCGAGATTTACGCCATCGACCCGCGCCTGGACGCCGCCACGCGCACCTTTGCGCTGCGCGGGCGGGTGCCCAACGGCGACGGCCTGCTGCGGCCGGGCATGTTCGCGCAGGTGGAGCTGACGGTCGGCGAGCGGCCGCAGGCGGTGGTGATTCCGGAGCAGGCCATCGTGCCGCGCGGTGACAGGCTGTTCGTGTTCAAGGTGGTGGATGGCAAGGTGGTGTTCACACCAGTCGTCACCGGCCTGCGCGAGCCGGGCATCGTCGAGATCGTCGAGGGCCTCGCGGCCGGCGATACGGTGGTCACCGAGGGCCAGATGAAGCTGCGCGACGGCATGCCGGTGGCGGCCCGTGCGCAGGAGGTCAAGCCATGAAACTGACCGACGTGTCGGTCGAGCGGCCGGTGCTGGCCACGGTGATGAGCCTGGTCATCCTGCTGCTGGGGGTGATCGCCTTCTCACGCCTGTCGGTGCGCGAGTACCCCATGATCGATACGCCGGTGGTGTCGGTGCGCACCATCTACCGCGGCGCCAGCGCCGAGATCATCGAAAGCCAGGTCAGCCAGCCGATGGAGGACGAGCTGTCCGGCATCGAGGGCATCGACGTCATGAAGTCGGTATCGCGCGAGGAAGTGTCGGAAATCACGATCAAGTTTCGCCTGACGCGCGATCCGGACGACGCCGCCGCCGACGTGCGCGATCGGGTCGCCCGTGCCCGCGACAAGCTGCCCGAGGACATCAACGAGCCGGTCATCTCCAAGGTCGAGGCCGACGCCGACCCGATCATGTGGCTGGCCTTCTTCAGCGATCGCCACTCGCCGCTGGAGGTATCGGACTTCGCCGACCGGGTGGTGCGCGACCGCCTGCAGACCATTCCGGGCGTGGCGACGGTGCTGATCGGCGGCGAGCGGCGTTATTCGATGCGCATCTGGCTGGATCGGGAGCGGTTGGCCGGTTACGGGCTCACGCCGCTGGATGTCGAAACCGCGCTGCGGCGGGAGAACATCGAGGTGCCGTCCGGGCGCATCGAGAGTACCGAGCGCGAGTTCACGGTGCTGTCTGAAACGGACCTGCGCACGCCGGCGCAGTTCGACGAAATGATCATCCGCGAGGTCAACGGCTACCCGGTGCGTCTGAAGGACGTTGGCCACGCGGCGCTGGGCGCCGAGGACGAGCGCTCCAGCAACCGCGTCGACGGCGCCCCGGCGGTCGGTCTGGGCGTGGTCAAGCAGTCCACCGCCAACCTGCTGGAAGTCGCCCGCGCGGTCAAGGCCATGCTGCCGGAAATCCAGGCCACGCTGCCGGCCGGTATGCAGTTCAAGATCGGCACCGACCGCTCGAACTTCGTCGAGGAATCGATCAAGGCCGTCTATCGGACCCTGTTCGAGGCGCTGGTGCTGGTGGTGGTGGTGATCTTCGGTTTCCTGCGTTCGCCGCGGGCCACGCTGATCCCGTTCCTGTCGATTCCGGTCGCCATCATCGGCGCGTTTTTCTTTCTGTATGCGCTCGATTTCTCGATCAACATCCTGACCCTGCTGGCGCTGGTGCTGGCCATCGGCCTGGTGGTGGACGACGCCATCGTGGTGCTGGAGAACATCTACCGGCGCATCGAGGACGGCCTGTCGCCGCGCGAGGCGGCGCTGGTCGGCGGGCGCGAGATCGGCTTTGCCGTGCTGGCCATGACCATCACGCTGGTGGCGGTGTTCGTGCCGATGGCCTTTCAGACCGGCACCACCGGGCGGCTGTTCCGGGAGTTCGCGCTGGCGGTGGCCGGCGCCGTGGCGGTGTCGGGTTTCGTCGCCCTGACGCTGGTGCCGATGCTGTGCGGCCGCTTCCTGAAGCCGGCTCACCACAGCCCGGCGTATCAGTTCACGGAACGTTTTTTCGTGGCGCTGAACCGCGGCTACGAGGCCACGCTGCGCCTCGCGCTGCGCGGCTGGGTGCTGGTGCTGGCGCTGGCCATCGGCGTGGGCGCGGCCGGCGCATGGATGTTCACGCAGCTCAAATCGGAACTGGCGCCATTCGAGGACCGCTCCGACTTCGTGGTGCTGATGATCGGCCCGGAAGGGGCGAGTTACGACTACATGTACCGCAACGTGCTCGAGGCGGAAAAAATCCTCACCGGCATCCCGGAGATGACCACCCTGTTCATGGTCGTGTCGCCGGGCGTGCAGCGGCCGGCGCCGGTCAACATCGGCGCGGCATTTGCCACCATCAAGCCCTGGGGCGAGCGCACGCGCAGCCAGTTCGACATCACCCGCGAACTCGGACCGAAGCTCGGCGCCATGCCCGGCGTGCTGGCGTTTCCCATCAACCGCGCCTCGCTGGGCATGGGCGGCTACCGCGAGACGCCGGTGCAGTTCGTGCTGCAGGCCGACACCTGGGAGCAGCTGCAGGTGGCGGTCGACACACTGATGGCGCGGGCGAGCCAGAACCCGGCGCTGCTGAACCTGGACACGGACCTGAAGCTGAACAAGCCGCAGCTGAAAGTGGACGTTAACCGCGACAAGCTGGCCAACGTCGGCATCAGCGCGGCCGACGTCGGGCGCACGCTCGAGACCCTGCTGGGCGGGCGCGAGGTGACGCGCTTCAAGCGCGCCGGCAAGCAGTACGAGGTGATCGTCAAGCTGGCCGACGACGCGCGCCGCCAGCCGACCGACCTGACCGACATCTACCTGCGGGCCGGCGACGGCTCGCTGGTGCAGGTGGACAACCTGGTCAGCCTGCGCGAGGCGGTGGCGCCGCGCGAGCTGAACCACTTCAACCGCCTGCGGGCAGCCAAGATCAGCGCCAACATCGCCCCCGGCCACGCCATGGGCGAGGTGCTGGACTGGCTGGCGGCCGAGGCCCAGCAGGTCCTGCCGCCCGGCGGGCGCATCGACTACGACGGCATCTCGCGCGAGTTCAAGGAGGCCAGCCAGGCGCTGGCGCTGACCTTCGGCCTGGCGCTGGCGTTCATCTATCTGGTGCTGTCGGCGCAGTTCGAGAGCTTCCGCGACCCGCTGGTGATCCTGCTGTCGGTGCCGCTGGCCGTGGCCGGCGCGGTGGCGGCCCTGTACTTCAGCGGCCTCACGCTGAATGTGTACAGCCAGATCGGCATGGTCATGCTGATCGGTCTTACGGCCAAAAACGGCATCCTGATCGTCGAGTTCACGCGCCAGCTGCGCGCCGGCGGCATGGCCGCGCGCGACGCCTTGGTGCAGGCCTCGGTGCTGCGCCTGCGGCCGATCCTGATGACCTCGGCCACCATGCTGCTGGCGGCCGTGCCGCTGGCCCTTGCCGGCGGCGCCGGCGCCGAGTCGCGCCACCCGATCGGCTGGGTCGTCATCGGCGGCCTGCTGGTCGGCACGCTGTTCAGCCTGTATGTGGTGCCGGTGGTCTATCTGCTGCTGTCGGGTCGCGAGGCGAAGCCAAAAGCAGCCGCGCAGCCGCTGCCACACCCGGCCTGAGGATGGCCTCGCCGGTTCCCTTGGCGCGGCCGGGTGTCGCGCTGGCGCTGATTCCGCTGGCCAGTTTCCTGGGGCCGTTCATCGCCACCGCCATCGTGGTGGCGCTGCCGCAGATTTCGGCCGCGCGCGGCTTCACGGTGGGGCAGGCCGGCTGGTACACGAGTGCCTATTTCGTGGCTGCGGCGGTGTTCATGATGCCGGTCGCGCGGGCCGGAGACCTGTACGGTCGCGGTCCGGTGCTGGCGCTGGGCGCGGCCATCATCGCCATCACCAGCCTGTTCGGTGCCTGGGTCAGCGATCCGTATGCGCAGATCGGCCTGCGTCTGCTGCAGGGCGTGGGCTCGGCCGGCGTGTTTGGCACCGGCCCGGCGCTGCTGGCGCATCAGGTGGCGCCCGAGCGGCGCGGCCGGGCGCTGGGCCTGAACATTACCGTGACCTATGTCGGCCTGACTGCCGGGCCGGCGCTGGGCGGCGTGCTCACGCAGGCGTTTGGCTGGCAGTCGGTGTTCTATCTGACCGGCGTGATTGGTCTGGCGGTGGCGATTGCCCTGTGGCGGCTGCTGCCGCACGCGGCGGCCACGGCGCCCGGCGGGCGTTTCGACCTGCCCGGCGCGCTGTTGCTGGGCGGCGCGCTGGGCACGTTCTGGCTGGCCAGCGGCCGGCCGCAGCAGCGCGATGCGCCGCTGCTGCTGGCTCTGGCCGGGCTGCTGCTGTGGGCGTTCATCGCCCACCAGCGGCGCACGCCGCAGCCGCTGATCGACCTGCGCCTGCTGGCGCCCGGGCAGGGCCTGCGCTATTCGGCCGGCGCCGCCCTGCTGCACTACAGCGGCGTGTTTGGTCTGAGCTATGTGCTCAGTCTGGTGCTGCAGCACGGCCTTGGCAGCGGCGCGGCGCGCACCGGGCTGTTGCTGGCCATCCAGCCGGTGCTGCAGACCGTGCTGGCGGCGCCGGCCGGGCGCCTGGCCGATCGTGTGCCGGCGCGGCGCCTGACCATGGGGGGGCTTGGCCTGACCTCGACCGGCCTGGCGCTGGTCACCGTCACCGGCCTTGCCGGCAGCTATGGTCTGCTGCCGGTGGCGCTGGCCTGCATCGGCGTCGGCACGGCGCTGTTCGTGCCGCCCAACCAGCACGCGGCGCTGGCCGCGGTGCCGCCGTCGGCCTTCGGTCTGGCGGCCGGCCTCATGCAGACTTCGCGTTTGGTGGGGCAGATGCTCAGCATGGCACTGGCGGCGCTGCTGCTGGGCGTGCTTGCGCCGCACAGCCGGGCCGATTACCAGCACGCGCTGGCGGTCGGTGGGCTGGTATTCCTGGCGCTGTGTCTGGGCGCCTTCGCGGCGACGGCCAGGCGCCCGGTCGGGGCGGCCTGATGTCCCGCGGCCGCCCGCGGAATGTGTCAGGAGTTTTCAGCTGGACGCGCAGGACGGGGGCATGAGCTGGATCAGTATCGAGTGCCGCGCTGCGGCCGGGAGTCACGATGCGCTGTGTGGGCTCCTGGAGAGCGCCGGCGCGCTGGCGATCACCAGCCTGGATGCCGCGGATCGACCGGTGCTGGAGCCGCTGCCGGGACAGACGCCGCTGTGGCCCGAGGTGTGTCTGAGCGCGCTGTTCGAGGGCGATTACGATCCGGCGCCGCTGCTGGCCTTGCTCGCCAGCATGGGCGTGGCGGCCGTGAGCGGCGCGCGCGTGGCCGATCAGGACTGGGCGCGCAGCGGACAGGATGTGAAGCCGCGCCATTTCGGCGGGCGGCTGTGGGTCTGCCCGACCGGCGCGGCCGCGCCGGCGCCGGACGCGCTGGTGCTGCGTCTGGATGCCGGGCTGGCATTCGGTACCGGCGCGCATCCGACCACGGCGCTGTGCCTGCGCTGGCTGGCACGCAATCCCCCGGTGGGTGGCGAGGTGATCGACTGGGGCTGCGGGTCGGGCATTCTTGCGGTTGCAGCGGCGCTGCTGGGCGCGCAGCGGGTGTGGGCGCTCGACATCGACCCACAGGCCCTGACCGCGACCACCGACAACGCCGCCCGCAACGCAGTGTCGGACCGCCTGCGGGTGATGCAGGCCGAGGAATTGCCGGCCGGTGTCGCGGCCGACCTGATCCTGGCCAACATCCTGGCGCCGGTGCTGGTGACGCTGGCACCGCATTTGCTTGATGCACTGCGTCCGGGAGGCGCTTTGCTACTATCCGGCCTCCTCGAATCCCAGCTGCCGGAAGTGATGGCGGCCTTCGGATCGGCGCTGCGCTTCGATGTGCCGATCATCGACCAGGGCTGGGCCTGCGTGAAAGGGAGCAAACAATGAGCCTGCAATCGGTGCTGCTGCGCTGTCCGGGATGCGGCACCGTGTTTCGCGGCCCGGCCAGCGTGCCGGCACACGGCCGCGTCCGCTGCGGCGTGTGCAGCGAGGTGTTTGCGGCGCAGGCAGACGTCGCTCCGCTGTCCTCAGGACGTGCCGGCCATGCGGCGGATATTCCACGCCCGGCCTATGTGTCCGCGGTCGCGGCCGCGACACCGGCCGCGGGCCTGCTGCCGGCCCTGGTGGTGGTTCTGCTGGTGATGCTGGCCGGGCAGATGCTGTGGCTCGGACGCAACCGCGCGGCCGAGCTGCCGGCCCTGCGGCCACTGCTGGAGGCTGCCTGTCAGCGCCTTGGCTGCAGCCTGCCGCCGTTTCGCGACTTGCGGGCGATTCGTGTTACCGAGGCGCGCGTGACCTCGCACCCGGACTATGCCGGGGCACTGCTGGCGGTGGTCAGGCTCGAAAACGGGGCGCCGCTGGCGCAGCCCTGGCCGCGACTGGCGCTGGCGCTGACCGGCCCCGCTGACGCGGTCGTTGCCGAGCGCATGTTCGAGCCGGCCGAATATCTGCCGGCTGAGCAGCAGGGCAATCCTCAGTTTGTCGCCGGCGCCACGGTCGAGGTGCGCCTGCCGCTGGCGGACCCGGGCATGGCGGCGGCCGGTTTCAGGTTCACCCTGCACTGAGACCGGGCAACGAATGCGCCCCCATCGACCGGTCGCCTGGGCTAACATTGCGCCCCGGTCGCGGCCAGTGCGCCTCGCCGACCGGCTCCATTTCGAACAAACGGATCAGCGCCAGAAGACGGCGGCGGGGTTTCTGACCCTGAACGTCGGTGGCGCACAGGGAGTCAATGCATGAGACCCGCCGATGTCAGCGTTCCTGCTGATCAGCACGCTGCGCCGCCGTGGGACACCCAGTACCCGGCTCAATCCCTGGCGCAGTGCGTGGCAGCCACCGTGCGCCGCTATCTGGATGAACTGGGCGACAGCGAGCCGACCAACCTGCACCAGCTGCTGCTCGAGCAGGTCGAAAAGCCCCTGCTGGCAGTGGTGATGGAGAAGGCGCGCGGCAACCGCTGCCGCGCCGCCGAGGTGCTGGGCATCAACCGCAACACGCTGCGCAAGAAACTCCTGCAATACGGCCTGTGAGGGCCGCCCCGCCCCGGGTCGGACTCGCCCGGGGCCTGACATCTGCACTATCCACAAGGTTCTGTCGTGACTCATAGCGTGCGCCGCGCCCTGCTCAGCGTGTCGGATAAGGCCGGCGTGGTGGATCTCGCCCGCCGCCTTGTCGCCCGCGGTATCGAACTGCTCTCCACCGGCGGCACCTGCCGCGCCCTGCGCGAGGCGGGCCTTGCCGTGCGCGAGGTGGCCGAGGTCACCGGTTTTCCGGAAATCATGGACGGCCGGGTCAAAACCCTGCACCCGCTGATCCACGGCGGCCTGCTGGGCCGGCGCGGCGTCGACGACGCGGTGATGGCCGCCCACGGCATCGCGCCGATCGATCTTTTGGTGCTGAACCTGTACCCGTTCGAGGCCACCGTGGCGCGGCCGGACTGCACGCTGGAGCAGGCGGTCGAGCAGATCGACATCGGCGGGCCGGCCATGCTGCGCGCGGCGGCCAAGAATTTCCGCCACGTCGCGGTGCTGACCGAGCCGGGCCAGTACGCGGCGGCGCTCGAGCAGATCGAGGCCAGCGGCGGGGTAGGGGATGCGGAGCGTTTCGCGCTGGCCGTGGCCGCCTTCAACCACGTTGCCAACTACGACGCGGCGATCAGCGATTACCTGTCGGCGATCCGCCCGGACGGCACACGGGCCGAGTTTCCGGGTCAGGCCAACGGCCGCCACGTGAAGGTAATGGACCTGCGCTACGGCGAGAATCCGCACCAGCAGGCCGCCTTCTACCGCGACCTGCGCCCGGCGCCCGGCACGCTGGCCACGTTCCGCCAGTTGCAGGGCAAGGAACTGTCCTACAACAACCTGGCCGACGCCGATGCCGCCTGGGAGGCGGTGCGTGGCTTCCAGGCGCCGGCCTGCGTGATCGTCAAGCACGCCAACCCCTGCGGCGTGGCGCTGGGTACGGACCCGGCGGATGCCTACGAGCGCGCCTACTCCTGTGATTCGACCTCGGCTTTCGGCGGCATCATTGCCTTCAACAGGCCGCTGGACGCCGCCGCGGCCGCGGCCATCGTCGGCCGGCAGTTCGCCGAGGTCATCATCGCGCCTGCGGTCACTGCCGAGGCGCTGGCAGCTACCTCCGGCAAGCCGAACATCCGCGTGCTGGAGGTCCCGCCGGGCGATGGCCATAACACGCATGAGGTCAAGCGCATCGGCTCCGGCCTGCTCATCCAGACCGCCGACACGCACGTGCTGGCGCGGGCTGATCTGAAGGTCGTCACGCGCCGCGCGCCGACGCCGGCCGAGTTCGACGACCTCCTGTTCGCCTGGGAAGTGGCCAAGTACGTGAAATCGAACGCCATCGTCTATGCCGCCGGCCAGCGCACGCTGGGCATCGGCGCCGGGCAGATGTCGCGTGTGGATTCCGCGCGCATCGCGGCCCTGAAAGCCGCCGAGGCGGGTTTCGAACTGAGCGGCGCGGTGATGGCCTCGGACGCGTTCTTCCCGTTCCGCGACGGCCTGGACGCCGCCGCCGAGCGCGGCATTGCCGCCGTCATCCAGCCGGGCGGCTCGATGCGCGACGCCGAAGTCATTGCCGCCGCCGACGAACACGGCATGGCGATGGTGTTTACCGGCGTGCGCCACTTCCGGCACTGAGGCGGCGTGCAGACCGCGTTGCTGCTGATCGTCGGCCTGGTCCTGCTGCTGGGCGGCGCCGAGCTGATGATTCGCGGCGCGGCGCGGCTGGCGGTGGCCACCGGCCTGTCGCCTCTGGTGGTCGGCCTGACGGTGGTGGCCTTCGGTACCAGTGCGCCGGAGTTGGCCATTAGTGTGGACGCGGCGCTGCGCGGCGCGCCGGCCATCGCCGTCGGCAACGTGGTCGGCAGCAACATCGCCAATGTCCTGCTGATTCTCGGCCTGAGCGCGCTGCTGGCGCCGCTGCTGGTGGCGCGTCAGCTGATCCGACTCGACGTGCCGCTGATGCTGGCGGTGTCGGTACTGGTCATGCTGCTGGCGCTGGACGGGCGCATCGGCCGCGTCGAAGGCGGCGCGCTGGTGCTGATGGCTGTCGCCTACACCGCTTTCGTGGTGCGTCTGGCGCGGCGCGAATCGGCCGCCGCCCGGGCCGCCGCGGCGCAGGCGCCGGAACCGGCCGTGCGCACCGTGTGGTGGCGCGATCTGGCGCTGGTGCTCGTCGGCCTGGCGTTGCTGGTGCTGGGTGCCCGTGCGCTGGTGAGCGCCGCGGTGTCCATTGCCCTGAGTCTGGGTCTGAGCGAGCTGGTGGTCGGCCTGACGGTGGTGGCCGTGGGCACGTCGCTGCCGGAGATCGCCGCTTCCGCCGTGGCCACGCTGCGCGGCCAGGGCGAGATGGCGGTCGGCAACGTGGTCGGCAGCAACATCTTCAATCTGTCGGCGGTACTCGGCACCAGCGCCGCGGTGGCTGACGGCGGCATGCCGGTCAGCGCTGCGGCGCGTACCTTCGACCTGCCGGTGATGACGGCGGTGGCCTTCGCTTGCCTGCCGATCTTTTTTAGCGGACACCGCATCGCCCGCTGGGAGGGCGGTCTGTTCCTGGGCTATTACGTCGCCTATACCGCGTATCTGCTGCTGAACGGCGCCGGGCACGACGCCGCGTCGTTGCTCGGCCGGGCGATGATGGGCTTCGTGCTGCCGCTGACGGCCATCACGCTGGCGGTGGTGACCGTGCGCGCCTGGCACCTCCAGCGCGACCCCTGAGCGTTATCTGGACGAGGACGACCCGTGAAACTTCTGGTGATTGGTTCCGGCGGCCGCGAGCACGCCCTGGCCTGGAAACTGGCGCAGTCGCCGCGCGTCACGCGCGTTTACGTCGCGCCCGGCAATGCCGGGACGGCCACCGAGCCGGGGGTCCAGAACGTCGCCATCGCGGCCGAGGACGTAACGGGTCTGCTGGCGTTTGCGCAGCGCGAGGCGATCGATCTGACCGTGGTCGGCCCGGAAGCGCCGCTGGTGGCCGGTGTGGTGGACGCCTTCGCCGCCGCCGGCAGGCGCTGCTTCGGGCCGAGCCGGGCCGCCGCGCAGCTGGAGGGTTCCAAGGCCTACGCCAAGGAGTTCCTGCGCCGGCACGCCATTCCGACCGCCGCCTACGAGACCTTCGAGGACCTGGCCGCCGCGCTGGCGCACGTTCGCGCGCGCCCGCTGCCGATGGTGATCAAGGCCGACGGCCTGGCGGCCGGCAAGGGCGTGGTGATCGCCCACCGGCGCGACGAGGCCGAGGCCGCCGTGCGCGCCATGCTCGGCGAAGGCGCGTTTGGCAGCGCCGGGGCGCGGCTGGTGGTGGAGGATTTCCTGGTCGGCGAGGAGGCCAGCTTCATCGTCATGGTCGACGGCGGCCACATCCTGCCGCTGGCCACCTCGCAGGACCACAAGGCGCGCGACGACGGCGATCGGGGCCCCAACACCGGCGGCATGGGCGCGTATTCGCCGGCGCCGGTGGTCACGCCGGACATCCACGCCCGCATCATGGCGCAGGTGATCGAGCCCACGGTCGCGGCCCTGACAGCCGACGGCACGCCCTACACCGGTTTTCTGTACGCCGGGCTCATGATCGACGTCAACGGCGCGCCACGGGTGCTGGAGTTCAATTGCCGCCTGGGTGATCCGGAAACGCAGCCGATCATGCTGCGGCTGCGCTCGGACCTGGTGGACTTGATCGAGGCGGCGCTGGATGGCCGGCTGGACCAGGTCCAGGCCGACTGGGATCCGCGCCCGGCGCTGGGCGTGGTGCTGGCGGCGCAGGGTTATCCGGGCGAGTACGCCACGGGCACGCCGATTGCGGCCTTGCCCGTGGCCGAGCCGCCGGACAGCAAGGTGTTCCATGCCGGCACGGCCGTGCGGGACGGGCAGATCGTGACTGCCGGCGGGCGCGTGGTGTGCGTCACGGCGCTGGGCGACAGCGTGGCGCAGGCGCAGCGCCTGGCGTATGGGGTGGTGGAGCAGGTCGCCTGGCCCGGCGCGCTGTACCGGCGCGACATCGGCTACCGGGCCGTGGCGCGCGAACGGACACCCGGCTGACCGCAGCCATCGAAAAATTGTAGGAGCCCGGCTTTGCCGGGCGATCATCGCGCAGCAAAGCTGCGCTCCTACCGGGTTTTGCCCGACGGCGGGCGCTAATACAAGGCCAATACAAGGGGTTTGCCATGAGTGGCGTCGACGTACCGGCGGTGTCCGCCTATCTGACGGATCTGCAGGACCGCATCTGCAAGATGCTGGAGGCCGAGGACGGCCACGGCCGGTTCCAGGAGGACCCCTGGCAGCATGCCGGCGGTGGCGGCGGGCGCACGCGGGTCATCGAAGCCGGCGCCGTGATCGAGCGCGGCGCGGTCAATTTCTCGCACGTGCAGGGCACGGCGCTGCCGGGCACCGCCAGCGAGCGCCATCCGGACCTTGCCGGCTGCCGGTTCGAGGCGCTCGGCGTGTCGCTGGTGATCCACCCGCAAAACCCCTATGTGCCGACCTCGCACGCCAACGTGCGCCTGTTCGTCGCCTACCGGCCGGACGGCGCGCCGGTGTGGTGGTTCGGCGGCGGTTTCGACCTGACGCCCTACTACGGCTTCGACGAAGACTGCGTGTTCTGGCACCGCCAGGCGCAGGCTGCCTGCGCGCCGTTCGGGGCCGATCTGTACCCGCGCCTGAAGCGCTGGTGCGACGAGTATTTCTGCAACCATCACCGCGGCGAGCAGCGCGGCATCGGCGGGATTTTCTTCGACGACTTCGACGAAGGCGGCTTCGCGCAGGCCTTCGCTTTCCTGCGCAGTGTCGGCGAGCACTACATCGCCGCCTATCAGCCGCTGGTGGCGCGCCACAAGCACACCCCATACGGCGAGCGCGAGCGGGATTTCCAGCTGTTCCGGCGCGGGCGGTATGTGGAGTTCAACCTGCTGCACGACCGCGGCACGCGCTTTGGCATCCAAAGCGGCGGCCGGGCCGAGTCGATCCTGGTGTCCATGCCGGCGCTGGCGGCCTGGCGCTATCGCTGGCAGCCCGAGCCGGGCACGCCGGAGGCAGCCTTGACCGAAAAATACCTGCAGCCGCGCGACTGGCTGGGTTGAGCGCCTGCGGCGCTGTGTCTCAAGGTGGGAGGCCCGCCCCCGGGCCGAATGCCTGATTCGAAGATTCGCGGCGGGGCGTCGCTCCAGCAGGAGCGTGATCACGGCGTTTCGATGCGCCTTATCCGCCGCACCAGGCCGAGGGGTTGACCGGCCGGCCGCGGTGGCGGATCTCGAAATAGACGCCGCTGGCGTTGCCGCGGTCGCCAACATTGGCGATCGGCTCGCCGGCCGCGACCCGTTGGCCGGGGCGTTTCAGGATGGCGTCGTTGTAGCCGTACAGGCTCAGGTAACCCTCGCCGTGGTCGACGATCACCAGTAGTCCGTAGCCGCCCAGCACGTCGGCGTAGACCACCTTGCCGGCATGGATGCTGCGCACGGTGCTGCCGGGGCGGGCCGCGATGACCACGCCGTCCCAGCGCGTGCGCCCGCTCTCGCGGGTGGTGCCGAAACGGGCCTTCAGCTGGCCGCTGATCGGCCAGGGCAGGCGGCTGCGACGGGCCGAAAAGCGCTCACCGGGCAGGCTCGGCGTCGGGGTGGCGCTGACCAGCGGGCCGGCGCTGCCCGGTGATTTGCCGGCCGGTGGCAGGCGGGCCGAAGGTGCACCTGTGGGTGCTTGCGGGGCTTTTTCGACGGCGGCCTGGGCTTGCTGTTCGCGCTCGCGCTCTTGTTCTCGCTCGCGCGCACGCGCCTCGCGGCGCGCGATGTCGGTGAGCAGGTCATTGAGTTCGCGCTGGTCCTGCTCGATCGCCCGCACGCGCTGTTCGCTGCGGCTGACCTCGCTTTCGGCCTGCGCCAGCAGGGTCTTGCGCTGCGCGCGCAGTTCGGCGAGCTGTGCCCGCTGCTGCTCCAGATCGCGTTGCTGGTCTGCCAGTGCCGCGACGTCGGCGGCAATCTGCGCATCGCGTTCCTGAAAGGCATCCAGCTGGCGGCGCAGGTCGCCCAGGCGCGCCGCCTGCGCGTCCGCGACATAGCGCTGGTACCGCAATTGGCGCGTCAGGGCGGCCGGATCCTGTTGGTTCAGCAGCAGTTTCAGGCGATCGGCGTTGCCGCTGCGGGCGGCCAGGGCGAGGCTGCGCGCCAGCGCCTGGCGCTGCACGTCGAGGCGTGCCCGCGCCTGCGCCTGCTGGGCGCGCAGCTCATCCAGGTTGCGCTGCAGGGCCGTGGAGCGGCGTTCGGTTTCGATCAGGCGGGTGTTCACCTGCGCCACCTGCCGGTCGGCTTCGGCCAGGCGGCTGCGCAGGCTGTCGCGCTCCACCAGGCGCTGGCGCAGGGTTCCGAGCACCTGGCCCAGCTCGTCGCCCAGCTTTTCCAGGCGCGATTTGGCCTGCGCGGCGTCGTTGGCCGATGCCGGTGCCGTGCCGGTCAGCAGCGCCAGCGCACACAGGCCGATGGCCGAAAGCGGTTTGAAAAGCGGGGGCACGACGCCAGGGCGGGGCAGGGTGTTTGAGGCGGCGTGCATAGTAAACTCTCGCCCGCGCTGGACCCAGCGCCCCCTTCGCTTTTGCTTCCGTGCAGGCCCATGGCTTTCGTCCTTGCCAATATCGAATTGTTCGCCGCATTCGCCGCGGTGGCGGCCTTGCTGGGCCTGAGTTACTCCCTCGAAGGCATGCTCGGTTACCAGCCCACGCTGCCGGGCGACGCGGTGCGGCTGATGAATGCCGGCGCCAGCGTGCTGGACCTGCGCCCGTCGGCCGAATTCGCCGCCGGACACGTGCGCGGCGCGGTCAATGTGGCGCCCGACGCACTGGCCGAGTGGGCCGCCAAGCAGCGCAAGACCAAGCCGCGGGCGGTGCTGCTGATCGCCGCGCCGCGCCAGTCCGTGCTCGGCCCATCGCGCCTGCTGCGGGCGCAGGGCTTCGAGCCTGTTCACGTGCTCAAGGGCGGCATGCGCGGCTGGGCCGAGGCCCAGTTGCCGCTGGCCAAGTGAGCCGTCGTCGGTTCTGCCCCACACCGGAGCCTATTGCATGGTCACGATTTACACCGGCGCCCTGTGCGGTTACTGCGCCATGGCCAAACGCCTGCTCGACAGCAAGGGCGTGGCCTATCAGGAGATTCCGGTCGACATGGACGTGGCGCGCCGGGCCGAGATGGAACAGCGCAGCGGCCGGCGCACCGTGCCGCAGATATTCATCGGCGCGCAACACATCGGCGGCTACGATGATCTGGCGGCCCTGGAACGTGCCGGCAAGCTGGACGCCCTGCTGGCCAGCGACTGATCGACCCTTCACTCACATCAGGAAACCTTTTCATGGCCGATGACACCGGCGCCGCGCAGGCGCCGCAACCGCAGTTCAATATTCGCCGCATCTACCTGAAGGACATGTCCTTCGAGTCGCCCAAGGCGCCGCAGATTTTCGACGCCACCACGCAGCCGCAGATCGACCTGCAGCTGGGCGCCGGCGCCGCGCAGGTCGGCGAGAACCTGCACGAGGTGGTGGTGAACGTGACCGCCACCGTGCGCAGCGGCGAGGACACCGTGTTCCTGGTCGAGGTGCAGCAGGCCGGCCTGTTCCATATCGAGGGGGTGCCGGCCGAGCAGATGGGCTGGGTGCTGGGCGTCACCTGTCCCAATGTGCTGTTTCCCTATGCCCGGCAGGTGGTGTCGGACGCCACTGTAGCCGGTGGCTTTCCGCCGCTGCTGCTGGCGCCGGTCAACTTCGAGGTGCTCTATCAGCAGCACCTGCAGCGCCAGCAGGCGGCGCCGGCCGACGGTCAGCTGACGCACTGAGCGCCGCCGCGCAGCGGAACGCGCGACGTGACTGACACCCTGGCGGTGCTGGGCGCCGGCTCCTGGGGCACGGCACTGGCCATTGCCCTGGCCCGTCGCGGCCACATGGTGCGCCTGTGGACCCTGGCGCCGGGCGACGCGGCGAGCATGAACGCACTGCGCGTGAATGCGCAGTTTCTGCCCGACATCGTGCTGCCGCCGCCGCTGACCGCCACGGCCGATCTGGCCGCAGCCCTGGCCGGCGTGGCCGGCGTGCTGGTGGTGGTGCCCAGCAGCGGCTTTCGCGCGGTACTGGGCCGGCTGGCGCCCTTGTTGCCGGGGCGCGAGATTGCCTGGGCGACCAAGGGTTTCGAGGAAGACAGCGGCAAGCTGCTGCACCAGGTGGCGGCCGAGGAGCTTGGGGCGGACGTTGCCTGTGTGGCCGTGTCCGGGCCGAGTTTCGCCGCCGAGGTGGCGCTCGGCTTGCCGACCGCCGTGACGGTAGCCTCGCCGGATGCACAGGCGGCACAAGCCTGGGTGGGCCGGCTGCACGGCGGGTCACTGCGCGCCTACCGCAGTGACGACCTGATCGGCGTGCAGGTGGGCGGCGCAGTCAAGAATGTGCTGGCCATCGCCGCCGGCATCGCCGACGGGATCGGCTTCGGCGCCAATGCCCGCGCCGCGCTGATCACCCGCGGCCTGGCCGAGGTGCAGCGTCTGGGCCTGGCGCTGGGCGCGCAGCGGGACACGTTTCTGGGACTGAGTGGCCTGGGCGATCTGCTGCTGACCTGTACCGACAATCAGTCGCGCAACCGTCGTGTCGGTCTGGCGCTGGCCAGCGGCAAAACGGTCCAGCAGGCGGTGGATTCGCTGGGCCAGGTGGCCGAAGGCGTGGTCACGGCGCGGGGCGTGCAGCGTCTGGCGGCACGGCTGGGCGTCAATATGCCGATCTGCAACGCCGTCTACCGGGTACTTCATGAACAGAAGGACGTGCGTGAGGCCGTGCAGGAACTGCTGGCACGGGAGCCATCGGCCGAGTTGTAGGGAAACGTGAGGGGTTTTTGGCAGGAGCGCCTTTGGGCGCGAAGACCTGCCCCGAGCGCGCCATCAATAACGGCGTTTGTCGTTCGCCAGCGGCACCGCTGACCTCGGTTCAGCCCGACGGACCCTCACCATCGAAGCCCTGCTGGCGCCAGGCCTCGAACACCGCCACCGCCACGGCATTGGAAAGATTCAGGCTGCGGTTGCCGGGCCGCATCGGCAGGCGCAGCACCTGCTCGGCCGGCAGGCGATGCAGCACCTCGGCCGGCAGACCACAGGTCTCGGAGCCGAACAGCAGCGCGTCGCCCGGTCGGTAGGCCACGTCGCTGTACAGCCGCCGGCCGCGGGTGCTGAAGGCCCACAGGCGCGGCGCGGCAAGACCTTGCAGGCAACTTTCCAGATCCGCGTGGCGCTGCACCGTGGCGTACTCGTGGTAGTCCAGCCCGGCGCGGCGCAGGCGCGCATCGTCCGGCTCGAAGCCGAGCGGTTCGACCAGGTGCAGCGCGGCGCCGGTGTTGGCGCACAGCCTTATGATGTTGCCGGTGTTGGGCGGGATTTGCGGTGACAAGAGGATGACGTGGAACACGGGTCAGGCACGATGAGCGATGCGGGGCTGTTGCGGACCGAACTGTGCGGACTGAGTCTGCGCACGCCGCTGGTGCTGCTGTCCGGCTGTGTCGGTTTCGGGCAGGAATATACCCGCGTGGCCGGCTTCAGCCACCGCGACGTGGGCCTGGTGGTGCTCAAGGGCACCACGCTGGAACCACGCCTGGGCAATGCCCCGCACCGCCTGGCCGAGACCCCGGCCGGCATGCTAAACGCCATCGGTCTGCAGAACCCGGGCGCGCGGGCGGTAGTGCGCGACATCCTGCCGCGGCTGGACTTCTCGGGAACCCTGTTCGCGGCCAATGTGTCCGGCGCCACGGTGGAGGAGTACGCGGAAGTCACGCGCATCTTCGACGACTCGCCGGTGGCGGCCATCGAGCTGAACATCTCCTGTCCCAACGTGAAGGCCGGCGGCGTGCAGTTCGGCAACGATCCGCAGATGTCGGCACGCGTGGTGGAGGCTTGTCGAAGAATGACGCGCAAGCCACTGATAACAAAGCTCTCACCAAACCAGACCGACATCGCCGAGAACGCCCGCCGCTGCATCGAGGCCGGTACCGATGCCTTCGCCGCCATCAACACCCTGCAGGGGATGGCAATCGACCTGGGGCAGCGCCGCCCGGTGCTCGGCAACCGCCAGGGCGGTCTGTCCGGTCCGGCCATCAAGCCGATCGCGCTGCTGAAGGTGCGTCAGGTGTACGAGGTCGCGGCAAAGCATGGCGTGCCGATCATCGGCCAGGGCGGGGTCGCCTGTGCCGACGATGCGCTCGAGTTCCTGTTGGCCGGGGCGAGCGCGGTCGGCGTCGGCACGGCGCTGTTCTATGACCCGCTGATCTGTCCGACCATCAACCAGGGCATTGCCGACTACCTGCGTCGGCACGACCATCACAACGTGAGCGCGCTGGTCGGCGCGCTGGCCTGGTAAATCCGTCAGCGGCCGGCCCGGCACAGTGCCCACACGTCGACCCTCGCCACACCGGCGCGCTTGAGGGCCAGCGCCAGCGCGCCGGCCGTGGCGCCGGTGGTCATCACATCGTCCACCACGGCCACGTGGCTCACGGCGGGCGGCTTTTGCACGGCGAACGCACCGCGCACGTTGCGCCGCCGGTCGGCCAGCGCAAGTCCGGTTTGCGGCGCCGTGGCGCGTATGCGCCGGCAGGCGTGGGCGTCGACCGGGATGCCCAGTCGCCGGCCGGCCTCGCGGGCGATGGCCTGCGCCTGGTCGTAGCCGCGCTGGCGCAGGCGCCGGTCGTGCAGCGGCACCGGAATCAACAGTTCGGGCCGTTCCCAGTGTCCGGACTGGGCGGCCTTGGCAAGCAGGGCGCCGGTCAGGCGGGCAAGACCCAGCCGGCGGCCGAACTTGAGGCGCTGCACCAGGCGGTCGAGCGGGGCGGCGTAGTGAAACGCCGCGTGAGCACGGTCCTGCGGTGGCGGGTGACGCAGGCAGCGGCCGCACACGCCGGCCACCGGCAGCGGCTGTGCACAGCGCTCGCAGGCCCGGCCCAGATACGGCAGCTCACCGCGACACGCGTCGCACAGCGGCAGGCGCTCACTGCCGGCTGCGCCGCACAGCGTGCACTGCGGCGGCAGCAGCCAGGCGAGCAGGGCGTCGAGATGTTCGTCAACTTTGGGGTTCATGTCAGGTTGACACAGTGGCGTTCACGGCTATTCTGAATGCCGCCGCCGCGGGCGGCTCGTGTCCTGCACCGTTTCCGGAGTCCGCCCTTGACCGCCATTCGTCACGACTGGACGCGCGCCCAGATTCGCGCCCTGTTCGAGCTGCCGTTCAGCGACCTGCTGCACCGCGCGCAGACCACGCACCGCGCCCATTTCGATCCCAACACCGTGCAGGTCAGCACGCTGCTGAGCATCAAGACCGGCGCCTGTCCGGAGGACTGCGGCTACTGCCCGCAAAGCGCGCACCACGAGGCCGACCTGCAGCGCGAGGCGCTGCTGGACGTGGATGCCGTGGTCGCCGCCGCGCGCGCCGCGCGCGATGCGGGGGCCAGCCGCTTCTGCATGGGCGCCGCCTGGCGCAGCCCGCGCGAGAAGGATTTCGTGCGCGTGCTGGACATGGTGCGGCAGGTCAAGGCGCTGGGCCTCGAGACCTGCGTGACGCTGGGCATGCTCGGTGGCGACCAGGCGCCGCGCCTGAAGGCCGCCGGCCTGGACTACTACAACCACAACCTGGACACCTCGCCCGAGTTCTACGGCCAAATCATCACCACCCGCACCTTCCAGGACCGCCTGGACACCCTGCAGCAGGTGCGCGATGCCGGGCTGAACGTGTGCTGCGGCGGCATCGTCGGCATGGGCGAGGCACGCGAGGACCGGGTCGGCCTGCTCGAATCCCTGGCCACCCTGCCCGAGCACCCGCAAAGCGTGCCGATCAACTATCTGGTGCAGGTGGCCGGCACGCCGCTGGCCGGCACGCCGGCGCTCGAGCCGCTGGAGTTCGTGCGCACCATCGCCGTGGCGCGGATCCTGATGCCGGCCTCGGTGGTGCGCCTGTCGGCCGGCCGCGAGAGCATGGACGACGCCCTGCAGGCGCTGTGTTTCCTGGCCGGTGCCAACTCGATCTTCTACGGCGACAAGCTGCTGACCACCGGCAACCCGGCGGCCGAGCGCGACCGCGCGCTGTTCGCGACACTGGGCATCAACGCCGCGGAGCCGGCCGTGCGCTGCGCCGCGCCAGCCGCGCCGGCAGCCGGTTTGACCGACGTCGCGGTCGCTGCCGGCGGGTGAGCTTCGATCTGGAAGCGGGCCTTGCAGCCCGCCGCGCCGCGGGTCTGTACCGCGAGCGGCGGATTGCGCAGTCGCCGCAGTCGCCGCTTCGCAAATTTCCCGGCGGCGAACTGCTGACCTTCTGCAGCAACGATTACCTGGGTCTTGCCAATCACCCGGCGGTGGCCGCCGCGCTGGTCCGTGGCGCGCAGCAGTGGGGAGTCGGCGCCGGTGCCTCGCACCTGCTGGCCGGCCACACGGCGGCTCACCATGCGCTGGAAGAGGAGCTCGCCGCGGCCGTCGGCCGGCCGCGAGCCTTGCTGTTCTCGACCGGCTACATGGCCAATCTGGGCGTGCTGGGCGCGCTGCTCGACCGCCAGTCGGCGGTGTTCTCGGACCAGCTCAACCACGCCTCGCTGATCGACGCGGCGCGCCTGTGTCAGGCGCGGGTGAGCGTTTATCGGCACGGCGACGCGCCGCATCTGGCCGAGCAGCTGGCGGCCGATGGCGCGCCGCGCCGGCTGGTCATCACCGACGGCGTGTTCAGTATGGATGGCGATCTGGCGCCGCTGGTCGAACTGGCGACCCTGGCGCAGCAGAGCAAGGCCTGGCTGATGGTCGACGACGCGCACGGCTTTGGCGTGCTGGGGCCGGGCGGCGCCGGCAGCGTGGCGCAGGCGGGCCTGGACGGCGCCGCGGTGCCGGTGCTGATGGGCACGCTCGGCAAGGCGCTGGGCTGTTTCGGTGCCTTCGTGGCCGGCAGTGAGGCGTTGATCGAGACGCTGATCCAGCACGCCCGCAGCTATATCTACACCACCGCCCTGCCGCCGGCGCTGGCCGAGGCCACGCGCGCCGCCCTGCGCCTGGCGCGGGTCGAGTCCTGGCGGCGCGAGAAGGTGCAGGCGCTGGTGGCGCGGTTCCGCGCCGGAGCCGGCCAGCTCGGCCTGCCACTGCTCGAATCGACCACGCCCATCCAGCCGCTGATCGCCGGCAGTGCGCAGCGAGCGCTGGCCTGGAGCGCGCACCTGGAGCGGCTCGGCCTGCTGGTGCCGGCGGTGCGCCCGCCCACGGTGCCTGAGGGCACGGCGCGCTTGCGCATCGTGCTCACCGCCGCCCACGAGGAGGCGCAGGTGGATCGCCTGCTGGACGCGCTGGCTGGCTTGCCGGACCGGGCATGAGCGCTGGCGCGCCATGAGTCGCGATGCTGAGGCCGAATTTCGCCTCGACACGCGCCGGGTGCGCCGGGCCTTCGATAGGGTCGCGGCGGGCTACGAGACCCGCGCTGTGCTGCAGCGAACGGTCGAGGCGCATTGCCTCTCGCGGCTGGACCTGGTGCGCCTCGCGCCGCAGTCGATTCTCGATCTGGGCTGCGGGCCGGGGGTCGCCGGACGGGCACTCCTGAAACGCTACCGGGGCGCGCAGGTCACGGGGGTCGACTTTGCCCCGGCCATGCTGCGCGTGGCGCGCCAGCGGCGGCGCTGGTTTTCGGCGCAGCGCTTCGTGTGCGCGGCCGCGCAGGCGCTGCCGCTGGCACCCGACAGCGTGGACCTGGTGTTCAGCAACCTGACCGTGCAGTGGTGCAACGACCCGGCCGCCGTGCTGGCGGAGGTGTGGCGCGTGCTGCGGCCCGGCGGGCTGTTCATGTTCACCAGCCTGGGCCCGGACACGCTCAGGGAGCTGCGCGCGGCCTGGCGGGCGGTGGACGGCGCCACGCACGTGAGTGCCTTCATCGACATGCACGACCTGGGCGATGCGCTGGGCCGCAGTGGCTTCGAACAGCCGGTGCTGGACGTGGAGCGGTTCTGTCTCACCTATGCGGACGTGCGCGCCCTGGCGGTGGACCTGAAATCCATCGGCGCCGGCAACGTCACAGCCGGCCGGCGCCGCCAGCTCACCGGCCGGGCGGCCTGGTCGGCCATGGAAGCGGCTTACGAAGCGTCTCGCAGCGAAGGTCGCCTGCCGGCCACCTACGAGGTGATCTATGCGCACGCCTGGAAGCCGCTGGTGTTACGGCGCCATGATCCGCAGGCACCCCAGCCGCTGAGATTTCATCCGCCGCGTCGTGGGCGCGCATGAGCAGGGGATTTTTCGTCACCGGCACCGACACCGGGGTCGGCAAGACCCGCGTCTCGGCCGGCCTGATCGCGGTGCTGCGCCAGCAGGGTCTGCGCGTGGCCGGAATGAAGCCGGTGGCCAGTGGCTGCGCCGCCACGCCGGCGGGCCTGCGCAATGACGATGCGCTGGCCTTGATCGGCGCGAGCGGTGGCGATTGGCCCTATGAGTGGGTCAATCCCTATGCCTTCGCGCCCCCCATTGCGCCGCATCTGGCGGCGGCGGACGTGGGATCGACGATCCGCTTCGCGGTAATCGAGCAGGCCTTCGGTCAACTGGCCGCGCAGTCCGACTGCGTCGTCGTGGAAGGCGTCGGCGGCTGGCGGGTGCCGCTCGGGCCGGACGGCGATGTGGCGGATCTGGCCATGGGCCTGCAGCTGCCGGTGGTACTGGTGGTCGGCCTGCGGCTGGGCTGCCTGAATCATGCCGCCCTGACGGCGGCCGACATCCGCCGTTGTGGTCTGCCACTGGCCGGCTGGGTGGGGAATGCGATCGAGACCGGTTTTGAGCGCCTGGATGACAACCTGAAGGCCCTGGGCGACAGCCTGGCGGCACCCTGTCTGGGCGTGCTCCGCCACGCTGCCGCGGCCACGCCGGCCAGCGTCGCCCGGGATTTGCGCGCGCCGCCGATTGGTTCCTGATGCCTGTGAACGAGCCACCTTCCAGGCCGCTTCGGCTTGTCAGGGGGTAGCGGCCGCGGGTAGTATTCGCGCGGCTTTTTGTCGCAGGTGCGCTACGCATTCCAGCGGCGGCGCGGGTTACCCGCCCGGACGGTGCAGCAGGAGGTGGCGGTGGCGCTGCGCATGCAGCAGACGCGGGACGGCACTTGGCGTTTCGAGCTGCTTCCGAACCGATCCAGCTCCTGGACGCAGACCAGGCGCTTTCTGATGGTGATCGCGCTGCTCGATGGCCTGATCGCCCTGCTGTTTGCCTGGCAGGGTCTGTGGCTGGTTTTGCCCTTCAGCGGGCTTGAGGTGGCGGCCCTCGGGGCTGGCCTGTATTGCTGCTCGCGGGCCACGTATCGGCGCGAGCTGATTCTGGTTGAGGGGGAACGGGTCGTCGTGTTGCGCGGCGGTGAACGGGTCGAGTGTCGCGACGAGCTTGCGCGCGCCTGGACCAGGTTGCAGTGGCAGTCGGTGTGTGAGCGCGGGTGCAGCCGCCTGCTGCTTGGTTCGCATGGGCGGTTTTTTGAAATCGGGGCTTTCCTGGTCGAGACCGAGCGCCGGCAACTGGCCGGCGATCTTGGCCGCCTGCTGGGTCAGCCGTTGGGCGCACGGGCGCCCGAGATTGCTCTTGATGCCGGATTGAACAGGGAGATGGGTCTTTGAAGATGAGACAAAAACGTCACGCTGCGCCCGGGCGACTGCTTGGCATCTTGCTGGCTGGCCTGGCGACGCAACCGGCCCGTGCCGAGTATGGGATGAACCTTGTGCGCGGTGCCACGGACCTGAGCCACCGCGTGTTCGACCTGCACATGATCTCCCTGTGGGTCTGTGTCGCCATCGGCGTGGTGGTGTTCGGCGCCATGTTTTATTCGCTGTTTGCGTTTCGCAAATCGCGCGGCGCCGTGGCGGCCAATTTCCACGAGAACACGACGGTCGAGGTGGTGTGGACGATCATCCCGTTCATCATCCTGATCGCCATGGCGATTCCGGCCACCCGCACCCTGATCGCCCTGGAGGACACCTCGGATTCCGGGCTCACCATCAAGGTCACCGGCTACCAGTGGCGCTGGCAGTACGAGTACCTGGGCGAGGACGTCAGTTTCTTCAGCAACCTGGCGCAGAGCAGCCGGGATGCCATGAATGGCGATCCGACCGGTATCGAGCATTACCTGCTGGATGTGGACAACCCGGTCGTGGTGCCGGTCAACACCAAGGTGCGGTTCGTCATCACCTCGAACGATGTCATCCACTCGTGGTGGGTGCCGGCGCTGGGCTGGAAGCAGGACGCTATCCCCGGCTTCATCAATGACAGCTGGACCAGCATTCCGCAGCCGGGCGTCTATCGTGGACAATGCGCGGAGCTGTGCGGCAAGGATCACGGCTTCATGCCGGTAGTCATCGAGGCCAAGACGCAGGCAGACTATGAAACCTGGCTGGCGGCCAAGAAGGCCGAGGCCGAGGCCGCAAAAAGCGGCGCTGACCGGGAATGGACCAAGGACGAGCTGATGGAACGGGGCAAGACGGTGTATGGCACCTATTGCGTCGCCTGCCACCAGGCCAACGGTCAGGGCATCCCGCCGGCTTTCCCGGCCCTGGCGGGTGGCGTTCTTACCACCGGACCGGTCGAGGGGCACATCGACCGGGTCTTGCATGGCAAGGCCGGCACCGCCATGCAGGCGTTCGGTTTGCAGCTGAACGACGTCGATCTGGCTGCGGTGATCACCTATGAGCGCAACGCCTTTGGAAATGACAAGGGTGACCTGGTGCAGCCGAAACAGATCAAGGCGTTGCGCTGATCCAGCGCCTGCCTGACCCGTACGCTACGTCGCAAGATTCACGGTCCGGAGGACACGCCATGGCAACTGTGGCCCACGAAGTCGATCATCACCACGGCCCGGCGCGCGGAATTTCGCGCTGGCTGTTTACCACCAACCACAAGGACATCGGGTCGCTGTACCTGTGGCTGGCGTTGATCATGTTCCTGACCGGCGGCTCGCTGGCCATGCTGATCCGCGCCGAGCTGTTCCAGCCGGGCCTGCAGCTGGTCGAGCCGGAGGTTTTCAACCGTCTGACGACCATGCACGGCCTGATCATGGTGTTCGGCGCCGTGATGCCGGCCTGGACGGGTTTTGCCAACTGGATGATTCCGCTGATGGTCGGCGCGCCGGACATGGCGCTGCCGCGCATGAACAACTGGAGCTTCTGGATCCTGCCGTTCGCCTTCAGCCTGCTGATGAGCACCTGGTTCCTGGAGGGTGGTGCGCCGGCATTCGGCTGGACCTTCTACGCGCCGTTGTCCACCACCTTTGCGCCGTCGACAACCGATATATTCATTTTCGCTGTGCATCTGATGGGCTTCTCGTCGATCATGGGCGCCATCAATGTCATCGCGACGGTGCTGAACATGCGTGCGCCGGGCATGACGCTGATGAAGATGCCCCTGTTCTGCTGGACCTGGCTGGTGACGGCCTTTCTCCTGATTGCCGTAATGCCTGTCTTGGCGGGCACGGTGACCATGATGCTGACCGATCGCCATTTCGGCACGAGTTTTTTCAGCGCTGCCGGCGGTGGTGACCCGGTATTGTTCCAGCATGTGTTCTGGTTCTTCGGGCATCCCGAGGTTTACATCATGATCCTGCCGGCGTTTGGCGTGGTGTCGGAGATCATTCCGACCTTCGCCCGCAAGCAGATTTTCGGCTATGCCTCGATGGTGTACGCCATCTCGGCCATTGCCTTCCTGTCGTTCATCGTCTGGGCACATCACATGTTTGCCACCGGCATGCCGGTGGCGGGCGAGCTGTATTTCATGTACGCCACCATGCTGATCGCCGTGCCGACCGGTGTGAAGGTGTTCAACTGGGTGACTACGCTGTGGCGCGGCTCGATTACCTTCGAGACGCCGATGCTGTTTGCTCTGGCCTTCGTATTCCTGTTCACCATCGGTGGCTTCTCGGGCCTTATGCTCGCAGTCGGCCCAGTCGACATGCAGTATCACGACACCTATTTCGTGGTGGCGCATTTCCACTATGTGCTGGTGCCAGGCGCGGTGTTCGCCCTGATGGCCGGCGCGTATTACTGGATTCCGAAGTGGACCGGCCACATGTATGACGAGCGCCTGGGCAAGCTGCATTTCTGGTTGTCGGCGATTTCGGTCAACGTGTTGTTCTTTCCGATGCATTTCGTCGGCCTGCAGGGCATGCCCCGGCGCATTCCGGACTACGCGCTGCAATTCGCCGATTTCAACCGCATTGCCAGTATCGGCGGCTTCGTGTTCGGCCTGTCGCAGCTGCTGTTCGTGTACATCATGATCAAGACAGTGCGCGGCGGCGTGAAGGCCACCGACCGCGTCTGGGAAGGCTCGCACGGACTTGAATGGACGCTGCCTTCGCCGGCGCCCTACCACAGCTTCACGACCGCCCCGGAAATTCGCTGACGCACATGGCAGACCGTATCGCGTCCGTGCGCAGGCCGAATCGCTGGTTACTAATCGGCCTGGCGGCGCTGGTGGTTGCCATTTATTCGCTGACCATCATGGTCCAGATGGGGTAGCACGACGATGCACGAACGTCAGCGCGGTATCGCGCGCACCACCCGTCGGCTGTTGCTGGCGGTCGGGCTCATGTTCGGTTTCGGCTTCGCGCTGGTGCCGCTGTACAACGCCATGTGCGAGGTGGTGGGCCTGAATGGCAAATCGTCCAATCTGACCGGTACGGCATCCGCCCCGCAGGAGTCGACCGGCCAGCCGCCGGCGGTGGGTCGCGAGGTGACGGTCGAGTTCGTGGCCAATACGAATGCCGATTTGGCGTGGGATTTCCAGCCAAAGGTGGCGCGCATGAAAGTTCGGGTCGGTGAAACCGCCGAGGCGGTTTATGTGGCCCGCAACCGCGCGGCGCACGAGGTGACCGGTCAGGCGATCCCGAGCGTGGCGCCCGGTGTCGCCGCGAAGCATTTTCACAAGATCGAGTGTTTCTGCTTTACCGAACAGAAGCTCGCAGCCGGCGAACAGAAAGACATGACGGTCCGTTTTCGCGTTGATCCGGATCTCTCCAGTGAGGTGCGAACGGTGACCCTGGCGTACACGTTCTTCGACCTGCACAAGGCGCCTGCGGATGCGCATGCCGGTCACGCCGCGGCCGGTGGCTGAGCGCCCGCGAGTGGCCAAAACGTTTTATTTGGAGGATTGACAGGAATGGCACAGGCACACGGCGGATATTACGTACCGGCACAGACCCGCTGGCCTATCGTGGGCGCGCTGGCGCTGACGCTGATGGTGATCGGCGGCGTCAACTGGCTGCACGCGCATGAGGTCGGCAAGCTGGTCTTGCTGGGCGGCCTGCTGCTGCTGCTGGTGATGGTTTTCGGCTGGTTCGGCAACGTCATCCGTGAGAGCCAGGCGGGCCTGAACAACGAGCAGATGGACCGCTCCTACCGTTGGGGCATGGCCTGGTTCATTGTTTCCGAAGTATTTTTCTTCGCCGCCTTTTTCGGCGCCTTGTTCTTTGCCCGTAATTTTTCGGTTCCGTGGCTGGGCGGGGAAGGCGATGTCATGAAATCGCTGACTCACGGCTTTCTGTGGCCGAATTTCGAGGCGACCTGGCCGTTGATCAACCCGCCCAAGGCCGAAGGCTTTGACGTTCCGACCGGCACCGTGCCGGCCTGGGGTGTGCCGGCGCTCAATACCGCGATTCTGTTGACAAGCGGCGTCACGATAACCATCGCGCACTGGGGCCTGCTCAAGAACAAGCGGCCGCAGCTGATTCTGGGCCTGGCCGCCACCGTGGCGCTGGGCGTGCTGTTCCTGTATTTCCAGGCCGAGGAATACGCGCATGCCATGCATGAGCTGAACCTGACCATGGCATCGGGCATCTATGGATCGACCTTCTACATGCTGACTGGCTTTCACGGAGCGCACGTGACGCTGGGCACCATCATGCTGATCGTGATCCTGCTGCGCAGCATCAAGGGTCATTTCACGCCGGAACACCACTTCGGTTTCGAGGCGGTGGCCTGGTACTGGCACTTCGTCGACGTGGTCTGGCTCGGCCTGTTCGTGTTCGTCTACTGGTTGTGACCGGGCGGGCTTGCCGGGAAAGGCTGGTGCGGCTGCAGGACGCCGCTGGCAAAACCCGCGAGCAGCAGCAGGAACAGCACTACCGACAGGCCGATCCGCCAGGTCAGGGCGCGCGCCATGCGATCGTGCCCGCGTCTTGGTCCCAGCATGGCAAACACGGCTGAGCCCAGCGCGATCAGGATGGCCGCCAGCATGGCCAGAATGAACGCCTTAACCAGCATGATCGCCCCTCGCCAGAGTTGAATGTGACGCATTCTAGTCCCGCAGCGGCGGGCTGACGGGTGCGTGTCATGCCCGGATTCCGCCACGGTTCTCGCAGGCACCGCTTTCGCCCGACGCTCGCGGCAACGCTTGCCGTGGCGGTCGCGCTGCCGGTGCTGCTCGGACTGGGTGTCTGGCAGCTCGAGCGCGGGCAGGAGAAGGCGCGGCTGCTGGTGCAGGCCGCGGCGGTACAGGCGCAGCCGCCGCTCGATCTGGGGCGGGCCGGGTCGGTCGATTTGATCGACGATCATCGGCCGGTGACGGTGCAGGGCGTTTTTCTGGGTGAGCGCCAAGGCCTGCTCGACAATCAGGTGCGCGATGGGCAGGTCGGGTACGACGTGCTGACGCCGCTCAGGGTCGAGGGTCTGGCCGAGGTGTTGCTGGTGGATCGGGGCTGGTTGGCGCGCGGTGCTCGCCGCAGCGATGTCCCGGCCTGGCAGACGCCAGCCGGGGAAGTGACGCTGATCGGCTATCTGCACCGCCCCGCGGACGTGCCGCTGGTGACCGGCGCGGTCAGCGACTCGTTCAGCGGCCGGTGGGTGGTGTCACAGATCGATCCGGCGCTCCTGGGTGAGTACCTCGGCATGCCGGTGTACAGCAGGGTGCTGCGTCTGGCGCCGCAGTCCGAGCACGGCTTTCGGCGCGACTGGCCGCTGATCTCGATGACGCCACAGCGGCACTACGGCTACGCCGTGCAATGGTTCGGGCTGGCCGGGGCCTTGTTCGGCATATATCTGGTGGCCGGGCTGCGACGCGCCCGGTCCGGTGTGACGGCGGAGGATCAATGAGCGAACAAGCGCGCGCGGCGCAGAGACGCAGCCGGCTGCTGCTGGTCGGGCTGGCGGCGCTGTTCTTCGGGCCGCTGCTGTTGTCCTGGGCTTATCGGCAGCTGGGCTTTGACTGGTACCCGGCGCCCCGGCTGTCGGGGGTCCTCATACAGCCGCCGGTCGCCGTGCCGCTCGATGCCGTGACGGCTATTCCCGCCGGGCGCTGGAAGCTGGTTGTGACCGGCCCGTGTGATGACGCCTGCTGGAAGACGCTGATCGACCTGCGCCAGATAGGGCGGTCATTGCCGCGCTACCAGGAAGCCCTGGTGCGCCTGTATGTGCATCCGCCGGGGCAGGGTCTGAGTGCCGAGCGCCTTGAGGAACAGGCTGGCATGGTGCAGTTCGAAGACCAAAGTGGCCGATTGCTGGCTGCCCTGATCAATGCTGCGCCGCCATCCGACACGGCTTTTGTGCTGGTGGACCCACGCAACTTTGCCATGCTGCGCTTTCGCAAGGATTACGATCCGCGCGCCGCGCGCAAGGACCTCGACCACTTGCTGCGCCGCTTCGTGGCCAACTGACGGAGGGATCATTGACTCGACCGACAAAGCCGCGGGTGGCGCACCCCTTGCCCTGGCTGCTGGCAGCAGCGCTGGCGCTCGTCGTTGTGATTCTGGGAGCCTACACCCGCCTGTCGGACGCGGGTCTGGGATGCCCGGACTGGCCGGGTTGTTATGGGCATGTGGGCGTGCCGGCGAGTCCGGCGGCGCTGGATCGGGCCAATGAAGCCTTCGCACATCGGCCGGTGGAGCCGGCCAAGGCCTGGAAGGAGATGGTGCACCGCTATGCGGCCGGTTTGCTTGGCCTGATGGTGCTGGCGCTGACTGTATCCGCATGGAGGCGGGCGGCCGGACGCGCCTTGGCAACTGCGTTGCTGGCGCTGATCATCTTCCAGGCCGCGCTTGGCATGTGGACGGTCACCCTGCTGCTCAAGCCGGTGGTGGTGATGGGCCATCTGCTGGGCGGCTTTTCGGTGCTCAGCCTGCTGTGGTTGGGCTATCTGGGGGCGCGCTCGTTCGTGCCGGCCCGCCATCGGCCGCCTGTGCGGCTGCGTCGCCTGGCGCTCTTGGGTATCGTGGTGCTGGTGGTTCAGATCGCCCTTGGCGGCTGGACCAGCGCCAACTATGCCGCCCTGGCCTGCCCGACTTTCCCGAAGTGCATGGGTGAATGGTGGCCGCCGATGGATATGGCAGATGGTTTCGTGATGTGGCGGGGCCTGGGCGTCAACTACGAGTTTGGCGTGCTGGACAGTCCGGCGCGGGTGGCGGTGCACATGGCGCATCGAGCCTGGGCCGTGGTCACCTTTCTGTATCTGGGCGCCGTGGGGATTTATGCGCTGCGCCAGCCAGGGTCGCTGCGCGCGGCCGCTGCCGTCATGTTGACGCTGCTGGTAGCCCAGGTGTCGCTTGGCATCGCCAATATCTGGCTGCACCTGCCCTTGCCGGTCGCGGCGGCGCACAATGCCGTGGCTGCGCTGCTGCTGCTGGCGCTGCTGACCTTGACCCACACCCTTTATCGCAGCGGGACCGCGCGTGGCTGAATCGATACCGCTGGGTGCGCCACCGCTGCCGCTGTGGCGCGAATATCTGGAACTGTGCAAGCCGCGGGTGGTGGCGTTGATCTGCTTTACGGCCGTGGTGGGCATGCTGCTGGCGGTGCCGGGCATGGTGCCGCTGAACGCGCTGCTGGCCGGAAACCTGGGGATTTTTCTGGCCGCGTCGTCGGCGGCGGTGATCAATCAGGTGGTCGATGCCCGGGTCGATGCGCAGATGGACCGCACCCGCAACCGGCCCTTGCCCAATGGCAGCATCACATCGTCACAGGCGCTGGTGTTTGCGGCGGTGCTGGGCCTGCTGTCGATGAGCCTGCTGGTGGTGTGGGTCAACGTGCTGACGGCGGTGCTGACCTTTGCATCGCTGATCGGCTATGCGGTGATCTACACCCGCTACTTGAAGCGCGCCACGCCGCAGAACATCGTCATCGGTGGGGCGGCCGGCGCCGCGCCGCCGGTACTCGGCTGGACGGCCGTCACCGGCAGCGTGGATCCGCCGGCGCTGTTGTTGTTTCTGATCATTTTCGTGTGGACACCGCCGCATTTCTGGGCGCTGGCCATCCGCCGTCACGAGGAATACGCGCGGGTCAACATCCCGATGCTGCCGGTCACCCACGGTCTGGCGTACACCCGCCTGCACGTGTTGCTGTACTCGGCGCTGCTGCTGGCGGTCAGCCTGTTGCCGTTCGCCACCCGCTTTGCCGGCTGGCCGTATGCGCTGGCGGCGTTGCTGCTGGGCGGGCGCTTCATCCAGTGGGCAGTGCGGCTTTACCGCACGCAGGACAGCGCGGTCGCTTCGGCGACCTTTCGCTTTTCCATTACCTACCTGATGGGCTTATTCGCCGCGCTGCTGATCGATCATTACCTTGCCGGGTACGGCGTGCGCTGAAGCGTCGGCTGCCGGGCGTCCGCCAAGGGCGAATTTCACCGCGCCGACCAGCGCGAGGATCAGCAGCGCGGTCAGCAGGATCCCGGCCAGAATGATGTGCAGCGGGTTCGAGCGCGTGGTGCGCTCGTAGTTGCGGCGGTCGCGCACGCCCAGGAAAGCCCAGGTCATTTCCCGCAAGACGCCCAGGAAGCCGAGGCGCTGGCCGCCCTCGCTCATGCCGCGGCAGCCTGCAGGCGACGCGAAAGCCGGCCGAGCGCCTGGTTTTCCAGCTGGCGGATGCGCTCTGCCGACACGCCGTACTTCTCGCCAAGTTCCTTCAGGCCGGTCTTGTTTTCGGCTAGCCAGCGCTGCTCCAGGATGTCGCGGCTGCGGGCATCGAGCGTGTCCAGCCCTTCTCGCAGCAGCTGCAGCCGATGATCGGCCCATTGTTCCTCTTCAAGCGCCTGCGAAGGGTCCGGTCGCAGGTCGGCGATGGTCAGCGCCGGCGCGGGCAGGTCATCGTCGCTGGCGTCGGTGGCGGCATCGAAGGACACCGGCCGCTCGCTCAGACGGGCGTCCATATCCCGCACGTCCTGCGGGCGGACGTCGAGTTCCATGGCGATTTCCGCCGCCTGGGCGTCGCTCAGATGCCCCAGGCGCTGCTTGTGCTGGCGCAGGTTGAAGAACAGCTTGCGCTGCGCCTTGGTGGTGGCGATCTTGACGATGCTCCAGTTGCGCAGCACGTACTCGTGAATTTCAGCCCGGATCCAGTGCACGGCAAACGACACCAGCCGGATGCCACGGCGCGGGTCGAAGCGGCGCACGGCCTTCATGAGGCCGATGGCACCTTCCTGGATCAGGTCGGCCAGCGGCAGGCCGTAGCCGTTGTAGCCGCGGGCGACGTGGATGACATAACGCAGGTGCGAGCTGACCAGCTGACGGGCAGCATCCAGGTCGCCCTGATCCTGCAGGCGAACTGCCAGGGCGTGTTCTTCTTCGGCAGACAGATAGGGTGCCTGGTGGGCGGCGCGAATCAGTTGGTTGAGGTTGCCGACTGCCTGCAGCGGCAGGGGAACGGTCAGGGCAGTGGACATACAGTGTTTCCCTCGCGATGGACGCCAAAATGTTAGCACTCGGCCGATTAGAGTGCTAAATCCGTCCTGAGTTGCCGATGTGAGCCGCTCCCCGCCCGTGTCGGTGCGGTCGCTCCGCCGGGTTGACCCGGGCGGGTGCCGCTGCGTCTATCCGCCGCCGACGTGCCGGTAGTGTCCATTCAGCGCGCTAGCGGCGATGCCGATCTGCGTCAGGATATGCGCCGCTGCCGCTGCCCGTCGACCGCTGTTGCAGTAACACACGTAATGAACGGTCGGATCGAGGCGTCCGGCGTGCAGGCGAACTTCCTGCAGCGGCAGATTGTAGGCCCCCGGCAGGTGCGAGTTTTGCCACTCGCCGCGCTGGCGCACGTCCAGCCAGTGGCCGCCAGTGCTGATCAGTTCGATGGCCGCTGAGGCGGAAACCAGGGCTTGCTGCGGCGGCGTCTGCAGGCGCTGAAAGTCCTCCGCGGGCAAGCGCATCAGCATGCCATCGCTGATCATGCTGACCGTGGCGGTGCTGACCGGTACCCCGCCCAGTGCCTCGACGCCAAAGCATTCGCCTTCGCCCAGCTGCGACAGTTCGATCGACTCACCTTCGTCCGCCGGACTCTCGCGCGTCGCCAGCGCAGTGCCACTGTCGATGATGTAGAACTCGCCCACCGCCTCGCCCTGGTGGGTCATTACCTGGCGCTCCTGCACCGCCTGCGGCACGAAGCTTTGCATCAGTTCTTCGATGCGCGCTGCGGGCGTGCTGCGCAGGGCCGGGAAAAAGCTGTAGCGCCAGCGCCGCGGAATGCTCCGACTGAAGAACGCAGTGGCTCGATCCATGCTGCGACGCTCCACGACCGCCAGCTGGTCCCAGGTCGACATCAGGTCGACCAGCTCAAAGGGCACAGACAGCAGCACCACCTCCGAAAAGGCGGTCACCGACCGGAAGCGCCCGTCGTTGAGCGGATAGGCGGCGCTGGGGGTGCCGGCTTCGATGATGGCCGCCACACCAGTGGTTGTGACGGCACTGGCCTCGCCGGCCAGCAGATACAGGGATTCGCCGAACGGTTCGTGCGGGGCTTCGAAGATGAGGCTGCGATCGGCGGGTTCTTCGACGCGCGCCAGTTCGGCCAGCTCGACCAGCTGGGCGCGGGGAAACGTGGACAGCGGCAGGTAATGCCGGAGCTGGCTGAAATGGATCGCGCCTGACACGCGCTGCGGCTCCCCTGATAGGCCTGCCCGGTATTGTCACACGGGTCCAGGCAATGGCACGGGCGCGCCGGGGGCCAAGTCAGGGGATGCGCCGCACGCCCGTGTCGTTGCCGATCAGCAGCACGTCCGCGCCCCGGGCGGCGAACAGCCCATTGCTGACCACACCGGCGATGTTGTTGAGTGTCTGTTCGAGCTTGATCGGTTCCACGATATCGAGGCCGTGCACGTCCAGAATGATGTTGCCGTTGTCGGTGACGAAGCCGTGGCGGTACTCCGGCCGGCCGCCCAGGGCGACGATTTCGCGGGCCACGTAGCTGCGTGCCATGGGGATGACCTCCACCGGCAGCGGGAAGGCGCCCAGGCGCCCGACCAGCTTCGATTCGTCGGCGATGCACACGAACTGCCGGCTGGCAGCGGCAATGATCTTCTCGCGCGTGAGTGCACCGCCGCCGCCCTTGATGAGCTGGCGGTGCGGGGTCGCCTCGTCGGCGCCGTCGATGTAGACCGGCAGCGTGCCGGCGTCGTTCAGGTCGACCAGATCGATGCCCTGCGCCTGCAGGCGTTCGGCCGTGGCCACCGAACTGGCGACGGCGCCCTTGATGCGCTGGCGAAGCGCACTCAGGCAGTCGATGAAGAAATTCACCGTCGAGCCGGTACCGACGCCGATCACCTCGTCCTGCGGCAGGAATTCGAGCGCCGCCTCGGCGGCGCGCCGTTTGCCGATGTCCTGGTCAGGCATGTCTGCGGTTTCCTTCAGGGTGATACGCGGTAAGTGCCGTTATGCTCGACCACGCGCACTCGCTGGCCGACTTGGAACTGCTGCTCGCTTTGTTCCTGCACGATGGCCATGACGTTGCCGTTTTCCAGCCGCACGGTAATTTCCAGTCCGTCGGCCTTGGTCAGCAGACGCTCGCCGGCCTGTCCGGCCACGCCGCCGGCCACGGCGCCGGCCACGGCGGCCGCCTTCTGGCCGGTTCCGCCACCGACGGTACTGCCGGCAAGCCCGCCCAGCACGGCGCCGGTAGCGGCCCCCAGGTAGCCGGCTCGGCCTTCGATCTTGACCGGCTGGATGGCCTCGATGGTGCCGAATTTCACTACTTGTGCCTGGCGCGCTTCATCGCGCGAGTAGACGTTGCCGGCGGTGCTGGAGGCGCACGCGCCAAGGCCCCCGGCGGTTGCCGCGACGGCCAGCGTGACGAGGGTCAATCTGAAAAATTGAAATGACATACAGTACCTTGAGGTCGGGAAAGCCGTACCTGAGACACCGAGGCTGACCACAGGTTTCAGGGTGCCGATGCCTTGGGAAGTACGGAAGCATCCGGTATCTCCCGCAGCGAGGGGACGCGCCGCCGAAATCAGTGGCTGCAAGTAGGAGCCCGGCTCCGCCGGGCGATCATCGGACTGCGCGCCTACCAGCTCCTTCACCGGCGGCGGGCGCGCATTGTAGCGGCCGTGGCCCGGTCGCGTTCAGGTGCCGGATGGCAGGGCCATCGCCAGCAGCACCGCGGTCTCGATCAGCTCGATGGCCGCGCCGTAGACATCGCCACTGGCGCCGCCCAGCCGGTGCAGGGCGCCGCGGCCGATCAGGCAGACCAGCAGCGCTGCCAGCAGCAAGGCGCCGGGCGCCACGATCAGCGACAGCCCTGCGACCACCGCCACGACCAGCCAGCCGGTCTGGCGTGGCAGCCGCGCCGTGATCGCCTCTGCCATGCCGCCGGGGCTGCTGTAGGGCAGGGCGCACATCAGCGCCAACACGCCGCCGCGGCCGAGTACCGGCGCCAGCAGCAGCGGCAGCAGCTTGCCGTGATCGAGCGCCGCCGCCAAGCCGGCGAACTTGCCGATCATGACCAGCACCAGAGCGACCACGGCCGCGCTGCCGACGTGCGGGTCGCGCATGATGGCGCGCCGCCGCGTGGCGTCTGCATGGCCGCCCAGCAGGCCGTCGGCGCAGTCGGCCAGGCCGTCCAGGTGCAGCGCGCCGGTCAGCAGCGTCCACAGCGCGAGCACGATGGCCGCGGCGGCCAGCGGCGGCAGGTCGAACAGCCCCCAGCTGGCGCCGATCAGCAGTGTGCCCAGCAGCAAGCCGACCAGCGGGTAGGTCAGCGGGGCGCGTCCGACCTCGTCCGGATCGGGCGCGGTCGGCTGCGGCACCGGCAGCGTGGTCAGCATGGCAAGCGCCAGCCGCAGCGGGCGCCACAGGGCGGTGATCATGGTTGGCTCCCGGCAACGCCGGCTTCGCTGAACGTCGCCATTTCGCCATGCAGCGCGCAGGCCAGGCGCAGCAACGGCAGTGCGGTCAGCGCGCCGCTCGCCTCGCCCAGACGCATGTTCAGCGCCAGCAGTGGCGCGGCATCCAGTGCCCGCAACACGCGCTCGTGGCCCGGTTCGGCCGAGCGGTGGCCAAACAGCAGCCAGTCGCGTACCGCCGGCTGGATGCGGCAGGCCGCGAGCACCGCCGCGGTGACGATGAAGCCGTCCACCAGCAGCGGCAGCCCGCCCTGAACACAGGCGATGGCCGCGCCGGCGAGGGCGGCGATCTCGAAGCCGCCGAGGCGCCGCAGCGCTTCCAGCGGCTCGTCACAGTGCGCTGCATGCAGCGACAAGGCTTGCGCAATGACGGCCGCCTTGTGCCGAACTCCGGCCGCGTCGAGTCCCGTGCCCGGGCCCGCCAGCTGCCCTGGCGCCTCGCCCAGCAGCGCGCAGGCCAGCGCGGCCGCCGCGGTGGTGTTGCCGATACCCATCTCGCCGCCGATGAACAGCTGGGCGCCGGCGGCTCGGGCGCGCGCCACGGCATCCCGACCGGCCGTGAGTGCCGCGCCGAGCTGCGCGGTGGTCATGGCCGGCGCGATCGTGAAATCGGCCGTCATCGGCGCGATGTGGGCGTCGATCAGCTCCGGCAGCGGGCCGGGGTCGACGGCGGTGCCCAGGTTGACGACTTCAAGCTGCGCACCGAGCTGGCGCGCCAGCACGCCGACCGCCGCGCCGCCGCCGACGAAATTGCGCAGCATCTGCGCCGTGACCGCCTGCGGAAAGGCCGATACGCCCTGCGCGACCACGCCGTGATCGCCGGCAAATACACACACCTGCACGCGTTCGAGCATCGGCCGGTCTTGGCCCTGCAGGGCCGCGAGCTGCACGGCGAGCGCTTCCAGGCGGCCGAGCGAGCCCGGCGGCTTGGTGAGCCGCCCTTGCCGAGCGACGGCGCGGGCGGCGGCAGCCGCGTCCGGCACGGCGCAGGGTCCGTGCAGCCAGTCGAGGCTCACGGCAGGTCGCCCTTGAGCGCCAGCGGCAGCCCGGCCACGGTCAGCAGCACCCGATCGCAGCGCGCGGCGATGTCCTGGTGCAGCCGGCCGGCGGCGTCGCAGTAGCGGCGGGTCAGTTCCCCAAGTGGCACGATGCCCATGCCGGTCTCGTTGCCGACCATCACGATGTCGCCCGGCAGGTCGTCGAGCGCCTCGAGCAAGGCCTGCTGTTCGCGATCAAGAGCCCGATCGTCGCTTGCCAGCAGCAGGTTGGTCAGCCACAGCGTCAGGCAGTCGACGATCAGGCAGCCGCCGCTGCGGGCGTGCTCCCGCAGCGTGGTGGCCAGCGTGAGCGGTGTTTCGATCACCGTCCAGTCAGCAGGGCGGCGGACACGGTGTGCGGCGATGCGGGCGGCCATCTCGGCATCGCCCCCGGTGGCGGTGGCGATGTAGGTGACCGGCGGGCCGGATTCGAGCGCCAGCCGTTCGGCGAGGCGGCTCTTGCCGGAGCGCACGCCGCCCAGGATCAGCGTTTTCATGAGGCTTCCATGTTCAGAAGGGCGAGCAGGGCAGGGATGTCCAGATGCGCCTCGACGGCGTCGGCCAGGCGCTCGATGGCCGCCTCGCACAGCGCGGCAGGGTCGGGGGCGGCCAAGGGTTGAAGGCCGGCCCAGGCCAGCAGCGCGGCGCCGGCGGCCGGACTGTCGAACAGGCCGTGCAGGTAGCTGGCGAGAATCTGCCCGTCCTCGCTCAGCGCTCCGTCCGGACCGTGCGCCAGCAGCAGGGCCGGGCGCGACAGGGCCGGGCCGTGGCTCACGCCGGCATGGATTTCGTAGCCACGCACCGGCGCCTGCGCGAAGGCCAGCCGGCCGTGGCTTTGGCGCAGACATTTGTCGGCGTGCAGGGTCGTTTCCAGGTCCAGCAGGCCGAGCCCCGGCTGGCTGCCGGCCGGGCCTTCGAGGCCGAGCGGATCGTGGATGGCGCGGCCGAGCATCTGCAGGCCGCCGCAGATGCCGATCAGCTTGCCGCCGTAGCGCAGGTGGCGGCCGATGGCGGCCTCCCAGCCGTGCGCGCGCAGCCAGGCAAGATCCGCCGCCACCGCCTTGGAGCCGGGCAGGATGATCAGATCGGCAGCCGGGATGGGCTCGCCGGCGCCTACGTAGCGCAGCGCCACCTGCGGGTGCGCCAGCAGCGGATCGAAGTCGGTGTGGTTGCTGATGCGCGGCAGGGCCGGCACCAGCACCTGCAGGCGCGCCGCCGGCGGGCTGGCGGCGGGCGCCGGCAGGGCATCCTCGGCCGGCAGGGAAAGGTCATGCAGGTACGGCAGCACGCCCAGCACCGGCTTGCCGGTGTGGGCGCTCAGCCAGTCCAGGCCCGGCTGCAGCAGGCCAGGGTCGCCGCGGAAGCGGTTGATGACGAAGCCTTTCACGCGCGCTCGCTCGGCCTCCGACAGCAGCGCCAGGGTGCCGACCAAGTGCGCGAACACGCCGCCGCGGTCGATGTCCGCGATCAGGATCACCGGGCAGTCGACCTGCTCTGCAAAGCCCATGTTGGCGATGTCGCCGTCGCGCAGGTTGATCTCCGCCGGGCTGCCGGCGCCTTCCACCACGACGGCCTGATATTGCCCGGCCAGGCGGGCGTAGGAGTCCAGAACGGCTGTCATGGCCCGCGGCTTGTAGGCGTGATACGAGCGCGCGTCCAGATTGGCCACCGCCCGGCCGTGCAGGATGACCTGGGCACCCACATCGGTAGTGGGTTTGAGCAGCACCGGGTTGAAGTCCATGTGCGGGGCAAGCCCGCAGGCCTGCGCCTGCACCGCCTGGGCGCGGCCGATCTCGCCTCCGTCGGCGGTGACCGCGCTGTTCAGGGCCATGTTCTGCGGCTTGAACGGCGCCACGCGGACGCCACGCCGGTGCAGCCAGCGGCACAGGCCGGTCACCAGCGCGCTCTTGCCGGCGTCCGACGTGGTGCCCTGGATCATCAGCGTGGCGGCGGGCATGGGGAGTGGGCGTGGCAAGGCGGGGCGCCATTATCGGGCCAGCCGAGGCAGTGCGTCGGCAGCCGGGTGCCGGGCAGGTCGCTAGAATGGCCGATTCCTTTCCGCTTGCCGATTTCGGAGCCCGCCATGCCTGCCTACCGTTCCCGCACCTCCACCGAAGGCCGCAACATGGCCGGCGCGCGCGCGCTGTGGCGTGCCACCGGCATGAAGGAAAGCGACTTCGGCAAGCCGATCATCGCCATCGCCAACTCCTACACGCAGTTCGTGCCCGGGCACGTGCACCTGAAGGACCTCGGCGAGATCGTGGCGCGGCAGATCGAGGCCGCCGGCGGCGTGGCGCGCGAGTTCCACACCATCGCCGTCGACGACGGTATCGCCATGGGCCACGGCGGCATGCTGTATTCGCTGCCGTCCCGCGAACTGATCGCCGACTCGGTCGAGTACATGGTCAACGCCCACTGCGCCGACGCGCTGGTGTGCATCTCCAATT
Organism: Immundisolibacter sp.; assembly: GCF_014359565.1. Taxonomy (NCBI): domain Bacteria; kingdom Pseudomonadati; phylum Pseudomonadota; class Gammaproteobacteria; order Immundisolibacterales; family Immundisolibacteraceae; genus Immundisolibacter; species Immundisolibacter sp. The sequence goes on from NZ_JACIZD010000009.1 coordinate 88,945, forward strand.
GCGACAAGATCACCCCCGGCATGCTGATGGCGGCCATGCGCCTGAACATCCCGGTGGTGTTCGTCTCCGGCGGGCCGATGGAGGCCGGCAAGGTGCAATGGAAGGGCGCCGAAACCGCCGTGGACCTGATCGACGCCATGATCGCCGCCGCCGATCCCACCGTCAGCGACGCCGAGAGCCTGGCCATGGAGCGCAGCGCCTGCCCGACCTGCGGCTCCTGCTCGGGCATGTTCACGGCCAATTCCATGAACTGCCTGACCGAGGCGCTGGGCCTGTCCCTGCCCGGCAACGGCAGCCTGCTGGCCACCCACGCCTACCGGCGCGAGCTGTTCGAGCAGGCCGGGCGCCTGATCGTCGAGCTGTGCCGGCGCTGGTACGAACACGACGACGCGCGCGCCCTGCCGCGCGGCATCGCCACGCGCGCGGCGTTCGAGAACGCCATGACGCTCGACATCGCCATGGGCGGCTCCACCAACACCGTGCTGCACCTGCTGGCCGCCGCGCAGGAAGGTGAGGTCGACTTCACCATGGCCGACATCGACCGCCTGTCCCGGCGCGTGCCGAACCTGTGCAAGGTGGCGCCGGCCACCGCCGCGTATCACATGGAAGACGTGCACCGCGCCGGCGGCGTGCTGGGCATCCTGGGCGAGCTTGGCCGCTGCGGCCTGCTGGACCTCACCGTGCCGACCGTGCATGCGCCGACGCTGGGCGAGGCGCTGGCCACCTGGGATATCGCAGCGACCGCCAATCCGGCTGCGCACCGGCTGTTCGGCGCCGCGCCCGGTGGCGTGCCGACCCAGGTCGCCTTCTCGCAGGCTCGCACCTGGGAGCCGGAAATCGACCGCGCCAAGGGCTGCATCCGCGACCTCGAACACGCCTACAGCCGCGACGGCGGGCTGGCCGTGCTGTACGGCAACCTGGCCGAGAACGGCTGCATCGTCAAGACCGCCGGCGTGGACGAGTCCATCCTGCGCTTTGCCGGCCCCGCGCGCGTGTTCGAAAGCCAGGACGATGCCGTCGAGGCCATCCTGGGCAAGCGCATTCAGGCCGGCGACGTGGTGCTGATCCGCTACGAGGGCCCGCGCGGCGGCCCCGGCATGCAGGAAATGCTCTACCCGACCAGCTACCTGAAATCACTCGGCCTGGGCAAGGCGTGCGCGCTGGTCACCGACGGGCGTTTCTCGGGCGGCACCTCGGGCCTTTCCATCGGTCACGCGTCGCCGGAGGCCGCGGCCGGCGGCCTGATCGGTTTGGTGGAGGAGGGCGACCGCATCGAGATCGACATCCCCGCCCGGCGCATTCATCTGGCCGTGGACGAAGCCGAACTCACCCGCCGGCGACAGGCGATGGAAGCATCCGCTACCCCGTGGCAGCCGGCCGCGCGCGATCGCGTCGTATCGAATGCCCTCAGGGCCTATGCCCGCTTCGCCACCTCGGCGGATCGCGGCGCGGTACGGGATCTCGACCGCTAGCCGCAGCGCAAAGCTAGCGCCTTTGGCCGGAACGCCGACCGGCTGACGGTGACTTCCAAGCAGGTTGGGCTGACGCAGGGAGCCCAACATTCCAAACCCACGCCCAAGCAACCACGATTGCCGGGGCAGCGCGACTGTCGTTCGGCGTCGAGCGTCATCAAGTAACGCGTCCCACCGGGGCCCCATCGCCTCGCAGCAACGCAGCGCATCATCGCGCCGCGTAGGCAACGTTGGGGTTCGTTCCTCACCCCAACCTACACGGGCTGCATCTTCTTTGACTCTGCTTTCGATACGGCCATCGTTCCCGCGTTCCGCTTCAATGTGAATGGTTACCTGATACGTAACGACGCCCTCTTGTGATGCCCAACGCTCAGGTTGAGCCGCGGCTCCGCCGAAGGCGGAGACGTCGGCTCGAACCTGTTGTTAGCGCGCCACTCACACCTCTATCAATATTTTTCATGATTCATAAGCTCGGTGAGATGTCTTAACTCACCTGACAAACTTCGCGCACGAACCACCGACGATCTAAGGAATCGCTGATCAATCCACCGAAACCGGCGCCGTGGACATGACGGCGCCAACGCGTGACCGAGCTGGGGGAAAAACGGCCCGTTTTCGGATGTGGATTGGGTAAATGTACGCGTTTCAGCCGGGTATTTCGGGTTTTGGGCTCCCTCAGGACGCACTGAGGCTGTGCCGCGCCCGCAAACGCCA